>CAZLYE010000569.1:0-4262 GCA_964562865.1 uncultured Binatia bacterium (SeqCode)
GTTCGTGCTCTTCGCGATCGTGCTCGCGCTGACGCTCGTGCAGCTCCGCGTGCGGCGGCCGGACCTCGGGGTGGCGCGATGAGGCGGACGGTCGAGACGGTGGCGCTCCACGCCGGCCTCGCGGTGGGGGCCGTGCTGACACTCCTGCCGCTCCTCTGGATGGTCTCGGCGTCGTTCATGCCGGCCGGCGAGGCGAGCGCCGTTCCGCCCCACCTCCTGCCGAGCGCGCCGACGCTCGAGCACTACCGGGCACTCTTCGCGCGGATGAGCGTCGCGCGACACCTCGCGAACAGCGCGCTCGTCGCCACCGTCGTCACGCTGCTCGCGCTCCTCCTGAACTCGATGGCGGGCTACGCGTTCGCGAAGCTCCGCTTCGCCGGCCGCGAGCGGCTCTTCCGCCTGCTCCTCGGCGCGCTCGTCGTCCCCGGGCAGGTGGCGATGCTGCCGCTCTTCCTCCTCCTCCGCGAGCTCCGCTGCGTCGACACGTACTGGGGCGTCGTCATCCCCGGGATGGCGAGCGTGTTCGGCATCTTTCTCGTGCGGCAGTACGCGCTCGCGATCCCCGACAGCGTGGTCGACGCCGCCCGCATCGACGGCGCGGGCGAGTTCCGCATCTACCGGACGCTCGTCCTCTGGCTCTGCGCGCCGGTGCTCGTCACGCTCGGCGTCTTCACGTTCATGGGGACCTGGAACGACTTCATGTGGCCGCTCATCGTGCTGGCGGACGACCGGCTCTACACGCTGCCGGTCGCGCTCGCGAACCTCGCGGGCGAGCACGTGCAGGACACGGAGCTCATGATGGCCGGCGCGGTCCTGACCGTCCTGCCGGTCGTGGCACTCTTCGTGTTGCTGCAGCGGTACTACATCGCCGGGATCATGGCCGGCGGCGTGAAGGAGTGACGCTGCCGACGCTCGCCGTGCGCCGCGCACGAAGTCGGATCGGTCTCGCCGTTCTCGTCGCGCTCGTCGTGGCCGCCCGGGCCGCGCACGCCGACCCGGTCGTCCTCGACCGCTTCGACGACGTCTCGGGGTGGAGCACGAGCGCGTCGGAGGGCGCCCGGGCCTGGATCACGCAGGAGCCGGGCCACGACGGCATGGCGATGAAGGTCGGCTTCGATCTCGACAGCGGAGGCGGCTGGATCATCGTTCGGAAGACGTTCTCGCTGCCGCTCCCCGACAACTACGCGTTCACCTTCGGGGTCCGCGGCGAGGGGCGTCCGAACGACTTCGAGTTCAAGCTGATCGACGCGAAGGGCCGCAACGTCTGGTGGCGGAACCAGCGTGACTTCGCGTTCCCGCACGACTGGCAGCGCATCACGATCCGGAAGTCGCGGCTCGACTTCGCGTGGGGCTCCGGCGGTGGGGGCGAGCTGAAGCAGGTGGGCGCGATCGAGTTCGCAGTGGCGGCGGGGGAGGGCGGCAGCGGGGCGTTCTGGATCGAGAACCTGGGCTTCGAGGAGCGCGAGCCCGCTGGCCACAACGGCGTCGTGCCCGAGATCCACGCGTCGAGCGCGCTCTCCGGGCACGAGGCGACCGCGATGCTCGACCAGGATCCGAGCACGACGTGGATCAGCGAGCCCGTCCCGCGCGACCAGTGGGTGGTGCTCGACCTCGTCAAGAACCGCGAGTACGGCGGCCTCGTGATCGACTGGGACCCGACCGACTACGCGACCGCCTTCGAGGTGCGGACCTCGAACGACGGGGCGGAATGGACGACGTCCTACCGGACGACGACCGGACACGGCGGCCGCGACTACGTGTACATGCCCGACGCGGAGTCGCGCTTCATCCGCCTCGAGCTCCAGCGGAGCAGCCGCGGGCGCGGCTACGGGATCGTCGGCCTGATCGTCAAGCCGTTCGACTTCTCCGCCTCGCCGAACCGCTTCTTCGAGGCGATCGCGCGCGACGGCCCGGTCGGGATGTACCCCAAGTACTTCTACGGGCGGCAGACGTACTGGACCGTCGTCGGCGTCGACGGGGACGATCGGGAGGCGCTCCTCAACGAGGAGGGCATGCTCGAGGTCGACAAGGGCGGCTTCTCGATCGAGCCGTTCCTGTTCACGGACCAGGGGCTCGTCCCGTGGAGCTCGGTCAGCCCCGTGCAGAAGCTCGAGGACGGCTACCTGCCGATCCCGTCCGTCGTCTGGGACCACGACCACGTGACGCTCACGACGACGGCGTTCGCCGCGGGCGAGCCGGGGAAGTCGGTGCTCTACGCGCGCTACCGCCTGGAGAACCGCGGTGACCGGGGCGAGCCGGTCGAGCTCTTCCTGGCCGTCCGCCCCTTCCAGGTGAACCCGCCGTGGCAGACCCTCAACACGACCGGCGGCGTGACCCACATCCAGGACATCCGCTTCGACGGGCGGACGGCGTGGGTGAACCGCGACCGCGCCGTCGTGTCGATCACGACGCCGGATCGCTTCGGCGCGGCGACGTTCGAGGAGGGCTCGGTGGCGGAGTTCCTCGCCGGCGGGCACCTGCCGCCGCAGGTCGAGGCGTCGGACCCGTTCGGCTTCGCGTCCGGCGCGTTCCAGTACAACCTCTACCTCGAGCCGCACGGCCACACGGAGGTCGACCTCGCCGTGCCCTTCCACGACGCGCAGGCGGCGGGGAGCCTCGAGAGCGGGGGCACGGCCGCCGTCGCGGACCGCTTCGAGGAGACGCGGCGGTACTGGGAGCAGCTCCTCCGGCGCGTCGAGATCGTGCTCCCGCAGGACGCCGAGCCCATCACGCGCACCCTCCGGACGACGCTCGCGTACATCCTCGTGAACCGCGACGGTCCCGCGCTCCGCCCCGGCTCGCGGAACTACGCGCGCTCCTGGATCCGCGACGGCGCGATGACGTCGACGGCGCTCCTCGAGATGGGGTTCACGCAGGAGGTGCGCGACTTCCTCCGCTGGTTCGCCCGTTTCCAGGCGCCCGACGGGAAGGTGCCGTGCTGCGTCGACCGCCGCGGCGCGGATCCGGTCCTCGAGCACGACGCGCCCGGTGCCTTCGTCTACGCGATCGCGGAGTACTACCGCTACACGCACGACGTCGGGTTCCTGAGCGACATGTGGCCGCACGTGGTGCGGGCCGTCGACTACATGGCGGCGCTGCGCCGCAAGCGCCTCGGCGACGAGTTCAAGACGCCCGACAAGCAGGCGTTCTACGGGCTCCTCCCGGAGTCGATCAGCCACGAGGGCTACGCGGCACACCCGGTGCACTCGTACTGGGACGACTTCTTCGCGCTCCGCGGCCTGAAGGACGCGGCGACGCTCGCGACGGTCGTGGGCGACGACGAGCACGCGGGCCGGTACGCCGCCCTCCGCGACGCGTTCCGCTCGTCGCTCTACGACTCGATCACCCGGACGGTCGCGAAGCACGGGATCGACTACATCCCGGGATCCGTCGAGCTCGGCGACTTCGATCCCACCTCCACCGCCATCGCGCTGTCGCCGGGCGGCGAGAAGGAGAGCCTCCCCGAGCCCGCGCTGACGCACACGTTCGATCTCTACTACGAGCAGTTCGCCAAGCGGCGCGACGGCGACACCAGCTGGGACGAGTACACGCCGTACGAGCTCCGGAACGTCGGGGCGTTCGTCCGCCTCGGACGGAAGGACCGCGCCCTCGAGATGCTCGACTGGTTCCTCCACGACCAGCGTCCGCCCGGATGGAACGAGTGGAGCGAGATCGCGTGGCGCGACCCGACGGCCGCCCGCTTCATCGGCGACATGCCGCACACCTGGGTCGGCGCCGGCTTCGTCGACGCGGTCCGGAGCCTGTTCGCGTACGAGCGCGAGGCGGATCGCGCGCTCGTCCTCGCCGCCGGTGTCCCCGCCGCGTGGGTGACGACGGCGCCCGGCGTCACGGTGAAGCGGCTCCCGACCTACTACGGGACCCTCAACTACACGCTCCGCGCCGACGGGCCGCGGTCGGTCCGCCTCGGGCTCTCCGGGGACCTGGCCGTGCCGCCCGGGAAGATCGTCGTCCACTCGCCGCTCGACCGGCCGCTCCAGTCGGTCACCGTGAACGGCACGGCCGTCCAGAGCTTCACGGCCGACAGCGCCGTCATCGGCGAGGTTCCCGCGGAAGTGGTGCTGGGATACTAGCGGGATGTGCGGGCGCGGCAGACGTTCGGGTCGCGGGGCGCGGGGGCCCCCCGAGCGGCGCCAATGAGGCGCCCGAACGCCCGGCCGCGCCGCGCCGCAGCGCCCGGCGGCGCCGAAACGAAGCCGAGCGGGGGTCCCCCGCGCCCCGCGACCCGACCCGGGCGCTCGCCA
>CAZLYE010000570.1:0-13651 GCA_964562865.1 uncultured Binatia bacterium (SeqCode)
TAGCGGGCGAGGTGCTGCCCGGCGAAGCCCGTGAGCTCGTCCGGCGTCGGGCGCTCGCCCTCGCGCGGCTGGATCAACGCGGTCACCTGCTCGCCGAAGCGCGGGTCGGGCGTGCCGACGACCACCGCGTCGTAGACGGCGGGATGGCGCCGGAGGATCTGCTCCACCTCTTCCGCGTAGACCTTCTCGCCGCCGGTGTTGATCGACACGGAGCCGCGGCCGAGGACGACGATCGTGCCGTCGGCCAGCACGCGGCCGTGGTCGCCCGGCACGGCGTAGCGCGTGCCGCGCACCACCGGGAACGTCCGCGCGGTCTTCGGCGCGTCCTTGTAGTAGCCGAGCGGCACGTGGCCGCTCCGGCCGACCCAGCCGGTCTCCTCCGAGCCCGGCGCGAGTATCCCGGAGAGGTCCTCCTTCAGCACGATCGTCTGCTGCATCGCGAAGCTGCCCGTGCTCACCTGCTCGCCGGCGCGGCTCGCGTGCGAGCCGTGCGCGCCGGTCTCGGAGGCGCCGAAGCCGTCGACGATCGTCACGTGCGGCAGGCGCTCGAGGAGCGCCTGCTTGTTGTGCGGCGATAGGATCGCGCCGCCCGAGCCGAGTATGAAGAGCCGCGATAGGTCGTAGCGGCGCCGGTCGAGGCCGTCGAGGAGCGGGCGCGCGAAGGCGTCGCCGACGATCGTCATCAGGTTGACCGCCTCGCGCTCCGCCATCCCCCACACGTCCTCGGGGTCCAGGCGATCGGGCTTCGCCGTCAGCACGATGGTGCCGCCCTTGTGCAGCGTCCCGAACGACGTCCACTGCGCGGCGCCGTGCATGAGCGGCGGGACCGTGAGGCACTTGAGATACGCGCCCGGCTCCGCCTCGGCGACCAGCTCCGCGACGGTGGCCGGGCCGGGGAGCCCCGGCGGCCCGCCCGTCATCGCCGCGTGGTAGATGTCCGCCTGACGCCAGAGCACGCCCTTCGGCGCGCCCGTCGTCCCGCCGGTGTAGAGGATGTAGAGGTCGTCCGCGGTCGGCGTCACCGGCGGGCCCGCGGGCGACGCGGCGGCGAGCGCGGCCTCGTAGTCGAGCGCCCCCGGCACGGGCTTCTCGCCCGAGCCGTCGTCGACCTGGAGCAGCAGCCGGAGACGCGGGAGACGGTCGCGGATGCGCGCGAGCGTCGGCGCGTAGCGCGCGTGATACACGAGGCCGACGGCGTCGGCGTCGTCGAGCAGGTAGATGAGCTCGTCGTCCACGTAGCGGTAGTTGACGTTGAAGGGCGCGACGCGCGCGCGGTAGCCGCCGAACATGCCCTCCAGGTACTCGGGCGAGTTCAGCAGGTAGAGCCCGACGTGGTCCTGGCCCGACTCGTGGTTCTCGAGCGCCGCACGCTCCCGCCGGCACCCGAGGCCGTGGGCGTGGAAGACGCTCGCCAGGCGACGCGCCCGCTCCGCGACCTGCGCATACGTGAGCCGCCGCGTCGGGGTGACGATGCACTCGCGATCCGGGTACGCGGCCGCGAGCGCCTCGAGGATCAGGGACAGGTTCATGGCCGGAGAGAAGCAAGAACGCGCCGCGCGTGCAACCTGAAAACGGAGGGATCGCAGGCTGCCGGGGCGGCCGGCCCGGCCGTTCACGTTGACGCCTCCGGCGCGACGGGTGTAGGCGGCTGCCCGTAGCCCGGAGGGAGGTCGGCATGCGATCGGTGTGGATCAACCGCACTGGCCCGCCCGAGGTGCTCGAGGTCCGCGACGGCCCGGAGCCCACCGCGGGCCCCGGTCAGGCCCTGATCCGCGTCCGGGCGACCGGCGTCAACTTCGCCGACGTGATGGCCCGCCTCGGCTTCTATCCCGACGCGCCGCCCCGACCGTGCGTGGTCGGATACGAGGTGGCGGGCACGGTCGAGTCGCTCGGCGCCGGCGCCGACGGCGGGCTCGCCGTCGGGCGTCGCGTCGTCGCGCTCACGCGCTTCGGCGGGTACGCCGAGGCCGTCGCCGTGCCGGCCGCGCAGGTCTTCCCGCTGCCGGAGCGGATGAGCTTCGAGGAGGGCGCCGCGGTCCCCGTGAACTACCTGACCGCCGTCCTCATGCTGCGTCACTTCGGGAACGTGAGGCGCGGCGACCGCGTGCTCGTCCACGCGGCCGCAGGCGGCGTCGGGATGGCAGCGATCCAGCTCTGCCGCATCGCCGGCGCCGAGGTGATCGGCACCGCGTCGGCCTCCAAGCACGCACTCCTCCGCGAGGCGGGCGTCACGCACGCGATCGACTACCGGACCGAAGACTTCGAGGAGGCCGTCCGTCGCGTGACCGGCGGCCGCGGCGTCGATATCGTGCTCGACGCGACCGGCGCCTTCCGCAAGAGCTACCGCTGCCTCGCGCCCCTCGGCCGGCTCGTGTGCTTCGGGATGTCCGGCGCCGCGACCGGGCTCGCGCCGAGCTGGCTCGGTGCGGCCCGGCGCCTCGCGACCCTTCCGTGGTTCCACCCGATCAAGCTGATGAACGACAACAAGGCCGTCATCGGCGTGAACCTCGGGCACCTCTGGGACCGCATCGAGCTCCTGCGCGGCGAGATGCTGGCGCTCCTCGCCGACTACGAGGCCGGGCGGATCAAACCTGTCGTCGGCAAGACGTTCCCGCTCACCGAGGCGGCGGCCGCGCACCGCTTCATCCAGGAGCGGCAGAACGTCGGAAAGGTGGTCCTCACGTGCTGAAGCTCCACTACCATCCGCTCTCGACGTACTCCCGTCGCGTGCTGATCGCGCTCCGCGAGAAGGGCATCGAGGCGGAGCTCGTTCCCGTCGACATGGCGAAGGGCGCGCACCGCGCGCCGGATTACCTCGCGCTCAACCCGTACGGCCGCGTCCCGACGCTCGTCGAGGACGGCTTCGTCCTCTACGAGTCGACCGCGATCCTCGAGTATCTCGAGGCGACGCATCCGACGCCGCCGCTCGTGCCGGCCGACGCGCGCGGGCGCGCGGTCGCCGCGATGCACGTGAAGCTCTGCGACATCCAGCTCGCGCGCCAGACGGGCATCATCATCTTCCCGAAGCGCTTCCTCCCGCGCGAGCGCTGGGACGAGGCCGCGATGGCGCAGGCGAAGAAGGAGATCGAGCGGCACCTCGCCATCGTCGAGCGGCATCTCGCCGGGAAGGAGTGGATGGTGGGCGACCGCTACTCGATCGTCGAGGTGTGCTACACCCCGTTCGTCGAGTTCCTGCCGCTCATGGAGATAACGCCGCCGCCCGCCGTCGCCGCCTGGACCGCGCGGATGCTCGCGCGGCCGAGCGCCCGCGCGACGAAGCCGGCGGCCTGAGGAGTCCGATGCGCCTCGTGACCTACACCTTCCGCGGCATCACACGCCTCGGCGCCATGGTCGGCGACGCTGCCGTCGTCGATCTGAACCGCGCCTGCGCGCTCCACCGCGCCGGGCGCGGCGAGCGGCGGGCCCAGGCCCTCGCCGACTTCCTCGTGCCGCCCGACATGCTGTCGTTCCTCCAGGCCGGCGACCCGGCGCTCGACGCCGCGCGCGCCGCGCTCGCTCACGTGGCAGAGGACCTCCGCGCGCGCGCGGACGCCGCGCAGGCGGACGGGCTCCTCTTCCGCCTGGACGAGCCCGGCTTCCGTCTCGAGGCGCCGGTCCCCCGTCCGGGGAAGGTGCTCGCGGTCGGCGTCAACTACCGGGACCACGCCGCCGAGGCGAAGATGGAGCTGCCGAAGCATCCCATGATCTTCTCCAAGGTGACGACCTGCGTGAACCGCCCCGGCGGGGCGATCCACCGGCCGCGCGTGAGCGCGTTCCTCGACTGGGAGGGCGAGCTCTGCTTCGTCGTCGGCAGGTACGCGCGCCACGTGCCCGCGGCGCGGGCGCTCGAGCACGTCGCGGGCTACATGGTGGGCGACGACGTGTCGGTGCGCGACTGGCAGGTCCACTCGCGCACCATGATGATGGGGAAGAGCTTCGACACCCACGGGCCAATCGGGCCATGGCTCGTCACGCGGGACGAGGTGCCGGATCCGCACGTCCTCGATCTCAGGACGTGGGTGAACGGCGTGGTGAAGCAGGACTCCAACACCCGCCACCTGATCTTCGGGGTCGAGGCGCTGGTCGAGTACCTCTCGCAGGCGTTCACGCTCGAGCCGGGCGACGTCGTCTTCACGGGGACGCCGTCCGGAGTCGGCTTCGCACGGACGCCACGCGAGTTCCTGAAGGCGGGCGACGTGGTGCGGGTCGAGATCACCGGCCTCGGCGTGCTCGAGAACCCGGTGATCGACGAGCCGGAGGCCTGAGGCCCGCCACCGTCACGCGGGGGAGGACGCCCCCTCGGCCGCGCCCGTCGCCTCGCCGAGCGCGCGGCGCGCGGTGCGCGTGACGAGCGCCGTCACGACGACGGTCGCCACCAGCCCGACGCCGAGGACCGTCCAGTACCCCGCGCCTCGCGCCGCCGCCGCCCCGCCCGCGAGCGTCGCGACGTCGCCCGCGAGCTTCCCGTAGTACACGTAGAGGAGGGTGCCCGGGATCATCCCGAGCGACGCGACCACGTAGTCGACGAAGCCGACGCGTGTGAGCCCGAGCGCGTAGTTGAGGAGCGTGAAGGGGAACACGGGCGAGAGGCGGAGGAGGAAGACGATCCTCCGGCCCTCCGCCGCCACCGCCCGGTCCACGGCCGCGAAGCGGGGACTGCCGGCGATCCAGCGCTCCACGGCGTTGCGCGCGACGTAGCGGGAGATCAGGAAGGCGGCCGCCGCACCGAGCGTCGCGGCCACGAACACGTACGCGACGCCTCGCACGACGCCGAAGATCGCCCCCGCCGCGAGCGTCAGCAGCGAGCCGGGGACGAGCGCGACCACGGCGGCGGCGTAGACGGCGACGAAGACGACAGGCCCCCAGACGCCGAGCGTGGCGACCCACGCGGCGAAGGGCGGGAGCCAGCCGCCGGCCACGCGGCCGGCGGCGACGAGGGCCACGACGGCGGCGAGCGCGAGGCCGAGGCGGCCGAGGTAGCGGCTAGTGGTGGCCGTGATGGCCACCGCCTCCGCCCCCTCCCGACACGGGCGTCAGGTTGTCGGACGTCCGCCCGTGGTAGGCATCGACCGCCGAGAGGACCTGCAGGTAACCCGGCCAGCCGTAGAGCGGGATCAGCCCGAGCCAGAACTTCCCCTGCGGGCAGCGGTCGAAGAACGGCCCCCACCCCGCGTTGTAGTACTCCCCGAGCCCCGGATGCGCGACCGAGAGCCACGCCGCCTTGCGCGCATCACCCGCGGTCCGCGCCCCCGCGCCACCCGCGAGCATCAGCACCACCGCGATCGCCACCGTCACACGCCTCGTCATGCCTCACCTCCCTCGCCGTCTCAGAGCCCGACCTTGCCCGGGTTCAGGATCCCCGCGGGATCGAGCGCCGTCTTGATGCGCCGGAGCACGTCCAGACCGGCCGCCCCGTGCTCGCGCTCCGTCAGGTGCGCGAGCTTCCATCCCACGCCGTGGCAGTACTCCATCGTGCCGCCCGCATCCTGCGCCGCGCGACAGACGCCGTCCACCGTCTCCCGGACGCCGTCGGCGGAGCCCTCGGGTCCGCCGATGACGAGCGAGTAGAGCTCCGGCCAGTGCCAGAGCCCCTCCTCGATGAGCGCGAGGCCGTGGCGTCGGACGAGCGCGTGCGCGACGTCGCGGACGGCCGGGAGCGCGTGGACCGGCACGCCGACGTGCACGTAGTCGAACTGCTGCTCGTGCGCCCCGCCCGCCCAGTCCTCGCTGCGGAAGCGGGGGCGGGCGGCCCAGCGCTCGGCGATCGCGTGTCGCGCGTTCCAGTCCGCCTCGGCCGTGGCGCGGGGAAGTGGCTCGCCGCCCGCTCCGCGGACGACGCCGTCCGCGCGTCCGGCGTGGAGCGCCGCCTCGCCGTGGAGCCCGTCGTACACGAGGAGGAGCGTTGCCGGCGCCGGTGGGAGGTCGCCGGCGGAGAGCTCCAGGCAGGCGAGCCGGACGCCCGCGCGCCGGAGGGTCACCGCGACCGACACGCCCGCCGCGAAGGACGGCAGCCGGTACTGCGCGATCACCCGCTCCTCCGGCCGGGGCAGTACGGCGAGCGTCGCCTCGGTGACGATGGCGAGCGTTCCCTCGGTGCCGACGACGAGCTGGGACAGCTCGAGCCCGGTGGAGCGCGTCGGGACGGCGGGCGTCCGGAGGACGCGTCCGTCGGCCAGCACCGCCTCGACGCCGCGGAGCTGCGCCCGGATGCTGCCCGCCCGCGCACCGAGGTAGCCGAGGCCGTTCGTCGAGATCGCCCCGCCGACCGTCGCGACGCCGACCGTCCACGGATCGTGCCCGAGCATCAGCCCGTACCCCGCGAGCGCCTCGTCGACGCGTGCGAGTGTGGCGCCCGCACCGGCGCGGACGAGACACGCGTCCGCGTCGACCGCGATCGCATCCAGCCGGCGGAGGTCGACCACCACCGCCGGACCCACCACGGCCGCGCCGCCCATGAGGCCGCTCCCGCCGCCGCGCGGGACGATCCCGATCCGTTGCCGGCCCGCCCAGGCGACGAGCGCCGCGACCTCCGCGACGCTCCCGGGCTCCGCGACCGCGAGCGGTCGTCGGTGTGCGGCGATGGCCTCCGGTCGCCCGCGCGAGGCGCGCATCGCGTCGACGCCCTCCAGGTCGAGCGTCGCGGCGTCCGTCTGGAGGACCAGCGACGGACAGGCGGCGTGCAGGCTCTCCAGCGGCTCCACGGCGCGCGACGCTACCATCGCCGCGACGCCCGAGCGACTCCCCTCTACCGCGCGCGGCGTGCCGGAGCTAGAAGGGGCCGTGCACACCGCCCTGCGCGAACCCCGACGACTCCGTCACGGCGCGCTCACCGTGCTCCACGATCCGATGCCGGGCCCGCTCACCGCGATCGGGCTCGTCGTGCGCGCCGGCTCCCGCTACGACGGCGTGCATCCGGGCATCGCCCACATGACCGAGCACATGCTGTTCCAGGGGACGCGCCGCCTGGACCAGGCGACGCTCAACCGGCGGGCCGGCGACCTCGGCGGCGAGCACGACGCGGACACCGGCTACGAGGACATCTCGCTCCACTTCGAGGTCTTCAACGACGACGTCGAGGAGGCCCTCGAGCTGCTCGCGGAGCAGTGCTTCCGGAGCACGGTGCCGGGCGAGCGCTTCGCGAAGGAGCAGCGCGTCGTGATCGACGAGATCCGCGGGCGCCAGGAGGACCCGGCGAACTACGCGCACGAGCACGCGTGGGCGCGCTTCTTCGACGGGACGCTCGGTCACCCAGTCTGCGGCACGGTCTCGACCGTCCGGGCGATGACGCGGCAGGCGATCCGCGGCTTCATCACGCGGCACTTCGTCCCGGCCAACATGTACCTGTCCCTCGTCGGCGGCGTGTCGCGCGGCGCGCTCCGTCGCGCCCTCCAGCGGACCTTCCCGCGCTCCAGCGACGGCGCGCGGCCGCGGACCCCGCCGCCGCGCCGCGGAACGACGGGGCTCCTCCGGCTCCGCCGCAGCGATCTGCCGCAGGTGCACCTGGTCCGGCTGATCGGCGCCCGCCCGTCGCCGCGCGAGGTGCTCGCG
The DNA here is from genome assembly GCA_964562865.1 of uncultured Binatia bacterium (SeqCode). Lineage (GTDB taxonomy): Bacteria > Desulfobacterota > Binatia > DP-6 > DP-6 > CAZLYE01. The sequence continues at coordinate 7,549 of CAZLYE010000570.1, forward strand.
CTGTCGATGGCCGTCGAGATCGTGGGCGCCGACCCCGACGCGCGCCTGTTCCAGGAGATCCGCGAGCGGCTCGGCCTCGGCTACGATCTCGGCGCCAGCGTCGAGCACGGCCCGGACTGGGCCGTCGCCGTCTTCTCGGCGAGCGCGGCGCGCGAGGACGAGCGGCGGCTCCGCGAGACCTTCGACCGGACCTTCGGGGAGGCGGCGGCCGGGTTCTCGCCGGAGGAGTGGCAGCGCGCGCGGAAGAAGGTCCGCTATCGGTTCGCGCGGCTCGCCGACTCGCGCCTCGATCGCGCCCTCGCCCACGCGAGCCGCGCGGCGTGCGGCCATCCCTCGCTCGCCGAGACGGAGCGCATGATCGCCTCGCTGCGCCCCGCCGAGGTCGAGGAGGCGTGGCGGCGCGCGCTCCGGGCTTCGAGCCTCACGGTGGTGCTCCGGGCTTGATCGTGCGTCGCGCCGCGGCGCTGACGTTGCTCCTCATGCTTCCCGCCCTCCCGCGGGCGGAGGAGTCACGGCCGCTCGGACCCTGCGGCCCGGTCGACCGCCCCTACGACGCCGTCGAGCTCCCGGCGTCGGCGCTCCATCGCCTCGGGGGCACGCCGATCCCGCGGCTCGGCGTGCTCGCCGCACGCGGAGGCCGTCTCGGTCCCATCCCCTTCCAGGTGGACGAGCGCCGCGGGCGTAAGATCGCGCTCCCCGGCGGGCGGGAGCCGAGCAGCGACGACAAGCCGGGCATCCTCGATGCCGACGACCTCCTCGTCTTCATGGCCTGCGATGCCGGCGAGCAGCTGAGCGCCGCGGACCTCGCCGCCGCGCTGGGCGCGGCGGGCGCCGGCGGGTCGTGGCGCGAGGTGCGGATCGAGGACCCGCTGCGGCACACGAGCGGCTTCGTCTACGTGGTCGTCGCCGATCCTCCGCGCGTCACCGCGGACCGTTACGTCACCTACGATCCGGGGGGCGATCTGGTACGCAGCGCCCGCTACCGCATCGGGATGGTGAACGCGCTCCCGACGTACTTCGCCCTCGCGTCGCCCGGCGGCGTCACACCGAACCTGATCGACGGCCTCCGTCTGCGCGCCGAGGCGACGCTCCGCGCCGACCTCGCTCACTGGCGGCTGAACGAGCAGCAGGGGCACCACGAGCTGATCGCCTGGAAGGTAGGACCCGTGCGCGTGATCCGCCGCTCGCGCCACCAGGTGGTGATCGGGCTCGGGATCCATCTGACCGCGGGCGTCGCGAACACGTACTTCTACCCGCGACACGTCTACGGTCCCGGATCGCTCAGGCTCCCCTTCTCGCCCGGCATCCTCTTCCGCGAGATCAGCGCGTACGGCGCCGTGGACGGACGTGACCTGCGTGGCTGGCGCTATCACGCACCCGGCGCGCCGGAGAAGGGGCTCCTCGTCGACGGACACATGGACGAGGTGGAGCGCGCGTTCTCGTCGGACGGCGACTGGTTCGTGCTCGCCCACCAGGACGACGCGCTCCTGTTCGTGACGCGTCTCAGCGAGAACCTGAAGAAGGCCGTCTCGCTCCGGCTCCTCTACCGCGACGACGCGAGCCGTCCGAACGCGCCCGAGTCAGTGCCCGGGACCGTGCCGCTCGCGGGCTACGAGGGGCACGGCGTCGAGAAGGTACCCGGAGGCCGGTACACCTTCGCGCTCCACATCTTCGTCCTCGACCGCTACCGGCGCGGCGACGAGAAGCCCATACTCGCGGCGCTCGACGCGCCGGTCACGGCGGAGACGACCGCGGAGGGGACGCTCAGCGCCCCAGCCGCTCCCGCAGCCGGGCCAGCAGCGCCTCGGTGAGGTTCCGGACCGGGAGTCGATCCCCGCTCGACAGGTTCGCGATCGTTCCGGCCTCGAGGTTCAGGCGCATGCGCTGACCGGTGTGGAAGATGGCCGGCGCGTCCACCTCCAGCGGTGGCAGGCCGGCCTCGAGCACCGCCTCCTCGAAGCCGGGTGCGAAGCTGCCGGCGACGACGGCGGCGAGCCGTGCCGCGGCGAGCGCGCGAGCCGCCTCGCGCGCGCCCGGGCCGGCGCCCAGGTTGTACCCGGCGACCAGCACGTCGCCCGCCTGGAGGCGCGCGGCGAGGGCCGCGTCGAGGTCGCCGAAGAGCCGGCGGGCGGCGGCGGACGGCCCCTCGCCCGCGAAGCGCGACGGGAGGATGTCGTGCGCCGTCAGGTTGTCGGCGAACGCCCACGCGCGCCCGGTGAGCACGGGCAGCCGGAGCTCGCGCGCCGCCTCGTCCATGGCGGGAGGCGACGTGGTCAGCGCGCGGCGACCGCGCCGAACGACCAGCGCGGGCTCGGCCGGACGGTCACGAGTCGCCCGGGATGCCGGAGGATGACGCGCGCCTCGTCCACCCCGATCGCGCGGCCGAAGATGCGATACCGGCCGCGCCCGTCGCGCTGCTCGTTTGCCCAGCGTGCGAGCTCGGTCGCAGTCGGCGGATGCCCGAGCGCGATGGCGCACTGGCGAACGACGAAACCGAGCATGATCCGCAGCGGCTCGGGCTTCGCGCTCATCGTCGAATTTTGTCCCACGCTCCCCGTCTGGCGGTCAAGCCCGTGCGCGACGCCGCGCCGCTTGACTTTCCCCCGCGGCGGCCGGCATTTCAGGTTCAGTGATTCCGGACAGTACGGCGCCCGGTGCGGCAGCCTCTCCCGCGGCGCCGGCCGGGCGCAGCTTCGCGACCTTCGACCTCCCCGAGCCCGTCATGGCGGGCATCCGCTCGGCGGGCTTCACGCACTGCACGCCGATCCAGGAGAAGGTGCTCCCGCTGGCGCTCGCCGGCCGCGACGTCGCGGGGCAGGCACAGACCGGGACGGGGAAGACCGCCGCGTTCCTCATCACCATCTTCACCCGCCTCCTCGCCCACGAGCGTCCCGGCCGCCCCGCCGCGCCGCGAGCGCTCGTGATCGCGCCCACGCGGGAGCTCGTCGTCCAGATCGCGAGCGACGCGCGCCTCCTCGGTGAGGCGACGCCGTTCACGATCCATGCGGTGTACGGCGGCATCGACTACCACAAGCAGCGCACCGACGTGCGCGCCGGGGTCGACGTCCTGATCGGCACCCCGGGCCGGCTGATCGACTACTTCCGCCAGCGCGTGTTCGACCTGCGGAGCGTCGAGATCCTCGTCATCGACGAGGCCGACCGCATGTTCGACATGGGCTTCATCAAGGACCTCCGCTACATCCTCCGCCAGCTACCCAGCTACGATCGCCGCCAGTCCATGCTCTTCTCGGCCACCCTCAGCTACGACGTCATGGAGCTGGCCTACGTCTTCATGAACGACGCGGTGCGGGTCTCGGTCACGCCGGAGCAGGTGACGGCGGAGAAGGTCGAGCACCTCGTCTATCACGTCGCGAAGAACGAGAAGCTCCCGCTGCTGCTCGGCGTCCTCCGGCGCGCCGGCGCCGACCCGCGCGTGCTGATCTTCGTCAACATGCGCCGCTCGGCGGAGCGTCTCGTCCGCTGGCTCGAGGCGAACGCCTTCGCCGCCGCCGCGATCACGGGCGACGTCGACCAGCGCCGGCGCCTCCGCATCCTGGCCGACTTCAAGGAGGGACGCCTGCCGATCCTGGTCGCGACCGACGTCGCGTCGCGCGGGCTCCACATCGAGGGTGTGACGCACGTCATCAACTACGACCTGCCCTTCGACGCGGAGGACTACGTCCACCGGATCGGTCGCACGGCGCGCGCGGGCGCGTCGGGCAAGGCGATCAGCCTCGCGTGCGAGGAGTACGTCGAGGGCCTCGAGGCGATCGAGACGTACATCGGCTTCAAGCTGCCCTACGAGATCGTCGACGAGGCGATGCTCATGCATCCGCTGCACCATCCCCCGCGGGAGCACCGCGAGCACGGCCGGGCGCACGGCCACGGGCATCATCCCGCGCCGCACCATCCTTCGCCGGGCGGCGCGGCCGCGCCGGGCTCGGGGAAGCGCCGGCGGCGCGGCGGCCGGAAGCACAAGCGGCCGGCGGCACAGTCCTAGTCAGCGAGGCTCCGCCTGCTCAGACCGACGAGGCGTAGAGTGGAACCAGCGAGCGACCGTCCGGTCCAATGCTCTTTGATGCGCGCCATGCCCTGGACTGCCTCCGTGATCGCTCCCGTGTGTACGGACTCCGCCCGCGAGACCATCCCCGTGTGATCCCCCAATTGGCGGCACGTCATTGGCTGTGCCCCGGCATTGCTGCCGGGAGTCTACGAGCCACGGTCGACGGCGGGGATGGCTCTCCGCCACGTGGTGCAGGCGCACTTGGAGCGCTTCCTCGACGAGACGGCCGCCGCCACCGACGGCGCGGGCGTGCCGCGCTTCATCGAGCGCGAGTTCCGGGACTTCCTCGGCTGTGGCGACCTCCGGCGCGGCTTCTGTCGCGTGCGATGCGCCGACTGCGCGTTCGAGCGCCTGATCCCGTTTTCGTGTAAAGCGCGCGCCATCTGCCCCAGTTGCGGCGGGCGGCGCATGGCGGAGCAGGCCGCGCACCTGGTCGACGCCGTGCTGCCGTTCGTCCCCGTGCGCCAGTGGGTCCTCACCGTGCCGCACCGGCTGCGCTACCGCCTGGCGTTCGACCACGCGCTGTGCCGCGCCGTGCTCGGCGTGTTCGTCCGCGCTGCTCGCCCGCCGTGGGATCGGCGACGATGCCGACGCCACCGATCCGCTGGCGGCCGAGTCGCTCGCGCTCGCCGGGCTCGCCAGCGCGGCCGTGCAGGGCCGCGTAGCGCTCGGCCCCCGCGCCGGCGCGCGGGTCGAGCGCCTGGGCACCGATCCCGATGCCCCGTGGGTCGAGTCCTCGCAGCCGCTCCAGGCGTGGTGCGACGGCTTCGACCTGCACGCGGGTGTCACGGTCCCCGGGGAAGATCGGGCACCTCTGCAGATACCTGTTGCGCCCGCCGATCGCGCAGGAGCGGCTCACGCTCCGGTCCGACGGCAGCTTCATCGTCACGCTCAAGACACCCTGGCGCGATGGAACGACCCACCTCCGGTTCGAGCCGATGACGCTCCTCGAGCGTCTGGCGACACTGACACCGCGGCCGCGCATCATCGTGCTCCTCTATCACGGGGTCCTGGCACCCCACGCCAGATGGCGGCCCGCGGCCGTCGTCTATGGCCGGCTGGACGCCGCCGGCACGCCGGCCGACGGCGCGCACCGCGCAGGCCCACCGGTCGACGGGGCGAGGCCGCCAGGAGCCACGCCTGGAGGCGCCACGCGAAGCGACGCCGTGGTGCCAGTCCCGGCCCCCCGCCTGCCGGCTGCCCCGGCACCTGGAACCGCGGCGACTGGCCCGGAGGCGGCGGACCACCCGCCGGCCGGTGCTTTCCCGCCGCGGCGCTGGAGCTGGGCGGAGCTGCTGCAACGGGTCTTTGCCGTGGACGTGCTCGCCTGCCCGCGGTGCGGCGGCCGCATGCGGGTGATCGCCACGATCGACGACCCGGCGGTCGTACGGCGCATCCTGACGCACCTCGGCGTCCCGGGCGCCCCGGGTCCGCCGCCGGGCCCGTGGCCAGCCGCGGCAGCATGATCGTGGGAAGATAGGGCCAGCCGTCGCGACGGCCGGGACATGACGGCTCGGTCGCCAATCGGACTTCCCCGAGTCCCCACCGGCCCAGCCGGCCACCAGACGACCCACGGGGACCGTGAGGCGGCCACGGGCGGCGCGACACGGCGCGCGCGGCCCTTGACGCCTCCGTCCCACCGGAGCAGGAGAACGCCGGCGAAGGTCTGATAAGAGGCGGTTCGGTCACCCTGCCCGAAAAGGCCGTTTATGGCGCCTATCTGCCTTTCGGACGGATCGACCGACGAGGCGGACTTCGTCATCGCCGCGACGGGGGTGCTGCACCATCCGGCGTATCCGGAGGTTCCGGGTGTCGCGGACTTCGCCGGACCGTACTTCCACAGTGCCCGTTGGGACCACGGCGCCGCGATCAACGAGAAGCACGTCGGCGTCGTCGGCACCGGGTCGAGCGCGAAGGGGGAAGCAATGAAGGCAACGACCCGCAACGTTGTCAGCAGCATGGTCGCGGCGCTCCAGGAGCAGCGGGACACGCGCCCGACCTCGAGCGGAAACCCTCGACCGACTGACACCTCGGTAGTGG
>CAZLYE010000571.1:0-6124 GCA_964562865.1 uncultured Binatia bacterium (SeqCode)
CCCGTCTCGGCCGGCTGATCCAGGAACGCCACCTGCCCGTCTCGTTGGACATCCACATCGGGATCAACACGGGCCTCGTCGTCGCCGGGAAGATCGGGGGCGAGGTGAAGCAGGAGTTCACCGTGCTCGGCGACGCGGTGAATCTCGCCTCCCGTCTGAAGGACATCGCCCCCAACCACTGCATCTACGTCGGGGCGGAGACGCATCGCTACGTCCGCGAGCAGTTCGAGTTCCGGCGGCTCGCGCCGCTCGCGGTGAAGGGCAAGAAGGAGCCCGTCGAGGCGTACGAGCTCCTCTCCGACCGCGAGCAGGTCCACCGTCAGAGGCCCGCCGGCGCCGAGCGGATGATCTCGTCGCCGGTCGTGGGACGGGACGCCGAGCTCCCACGGTTGGGAGCCTGAATCGGCCATTCGCCGCGCCCGGGCGATCCCACGTCTCCAACGTCTCCCACGTCGGTTCCAGGGGGGTCGAGATGAATCTGCCAAGTGGGTCGTGCAGTATTGCAAGAAATGCCCGTCAGTAAGGATGAGCAACCCTCCCTGCGGGAATCGGGGCCGCCCGTCTCCACGAGGGGTTATCCCTCAGCCGCGCCGAACTCGACGAGCACCGCGGGCTTCCCGTCGCGGGGCGCCTGCGTCACTGCACTCACGGTCACGCGCCTTGCCTCGATCCCGTGCCGCTCGCGCAGCGCGCTCGCGACGGCGGCGGCGCGATCCCGGGCGAGCGCCTCGAGCCGGGCCGGCGGGACCGCGGGCCGCTCGGCGAGCCAGGTGTCGAGCTTTGCCTGATCGTCGCGGTCGATGTCACCCGCCTTGCCGGCGGCGCGCGCGGCGAGCGCCTGCACGACGCGGCGGCGGGCGTTCCGCTCCGGGAGCCCGCGGATGGCCGTCAGCACGCCGCTCCGCGCCTCCAGCTCCGCGCGCAGGTCCTGCTCCTGGAGCCAGCGCGCGTCGGCGGGCGTCACGACGGGATCGAGTGCGACGGCGACTCCGGGGCGCGCGGCGAGGAGCTCCGCGAGCTGGCCGAGCGTCTTCTCCCCGTCCGGCGTGAGCGCGGCCCGGCCGAGCTCCACCGCGACGGCGGCCGGCACGAACTCCCCTCCCCCCTCGCCCGCGCCGAGGATCGCGCCGATGCCCTTCAAGGGCGACGTGATCGCGCCGAGGATGGCGCTCCGGAGGGCACCCCCGATCACGGTCCCGAGCTCGACCGTCGCCCCCGACTGGTCGACGACGACCGGGATGTCGAGCTTGATGTTGCCCTCGAGGTCGCGGAGCAACGCGAGCGCCACCGAGAGCGGAATGCCGAAGTGCTCCTTGAAGAGCGTGTCGCCCTGCGCGCCGCGGATGGTGAGACGGTGGAGCGTGATCGCAGTGTTCGTGTCCCAGCGCTGATCGCCGTACTTGACGTCGGTCGCGACCGACAGCGTGCTCCGCTGCCCGATGCTGTAGGAGGAGTACGTCGTCACGAAGGGATTGTAGGGCGCGAGCGCGACGTCTCTGCCGTTCACCTTGAGCGTGCCACCCCCGGGGCGGAGCGTACCGGTGACGTCGACCTTCCCCTTCTTCGGCGTGCGGGCTGACAGCGTGAAGCGCTCGACGGCGGGCCCCTGCGACCGGATCCCGCGCGCCTCGAGGTCGATCGGCTTCACCTCGCCCGTGAAGAACGGCTTGACGGTCTGGTCGGTGAACGCGACGCGCCCGTGCGCGAGGACGAAGGAGGCGATGGTCGCGTCGACGGGGCGCGCCGCGCTCGGGCTGGTGGGCGGAGTCGGCGGCGGCTCCGCGGCGTGGTCCGGCGACCGCGCGAGCGGCGGCGGCAGCACGATGCCTTCCGCGGACCGCGCTGCCTGGACGGACAACTCCTCAAGCCGCACCGCGCCGAGCGCGACGCGGAGCGGGGCGTCGGCGGGCGCCGGGGTGCCCGGGACGAGGCCAGGCAGCTCGAGCGCGTCGACGGGCACCGTGAACTTCTTCCACGAGACGGCGAAGAGATCCGGCTCCGGGCCGGCGACGTCGACGCCGTCGAGACGCACGACCCCCCGCGCGCGGACCGCGTCGGGGCGCTTGGGCGCCGCGCCGTCGGGCGCGAGGCCGGCCTCGATCGCGAGGTCCGTGTCGAGCACGGCCGTGCGCACGAGCCCGGGCGGGAGGCCGGCGACGGCACGCGCCGCCCGGATGAGATCGTGGAGCGGGAGCTGCTCGATGCGCACCGTCCCGCCGAAGCGGGGCGGCACCGGAGTCACCGCGCCGGCGACGCCGACGCGTCCCGGCGGCACCGCGAGCGCCAGCTCCACGTGCCCCGGGTGGCCGACGTCCGAGAGGTCGCGCGCGGCGACGGTCACGCCCACCTCGACGGGCGCGTTCGCGTCGAGCACCGCGACCCGCGAGTCCCGGATCCGGAGATCCTTCACGGTCCAGTGCCACGGCGTCGCCGGAGCCGGCGCCGCTGCCTCGGTCGGCGCCGGCGCTTCCGCCGGCGGAGGCGTGTGCGCCGCCACGCCCGGGCGGAGCAGCGGGAGCACCTCGCCGCCCTGGAGGTCGACCACCACTGCGGCACCGGCCAGGTCGACGTGCGTGACCGTCGCACGGTGCGCCGCGAGGTCGACGGGCCCCACCCGGACCGCGAAGCGGTCGACGCCGAGCGCGGCCTGCGTCAGGTCGGGGACGCGGATCGCGACGTTCCGGAGGCGCACGATGCCGCGGACCTCGTTCCGCCCGCCGGGCGCGAGCGCGTGGTCGATTACCGTGTCGAGCTTGCCGCCGAGCTCGCTCCAGCCGATGCCCGGCACGTAGAACCGCGCGCGACGGAGGGGTATTCCGTAGGCCTTCACGCGGGTGTCGAGGACGAACCCCTCGTCCCGGGCCGCGAGACGCGAGTCGACCCGGACGACGCCGCCCTCGCTCTTCACGTAGAGGCGGAGGCGCCCCGGCTGGCCGTAGAGGCCGGGCTGGAGCCCCACCTCGTCGACGCTGATGTCCGGGATGGCGATCTCGAGCGGCTCGCCCTCGGCGAGCGTCAGGTCGCGGAAGCGGATGGCACCCGCCCGGAGGACGAAGCGGTCGATCCCGACCTTCCAGGGCTTCGCGGGCGGCCCCGCCGCTTCGGGGGCCGCCGGCGTCCCCGTCGCCGGCTTCGGCACGAGGCGCTCGAGGTTCAGCTCGCCGTCGGCGAGCCGGTCGAGCGCGATCCGCGGCGCCTCGAGCAGCACCTGCCGGAGCCGGATGGTCTTCCAGAGGATCGGGAGGTACCGGACCGACACCCCGAAGCGCTTCCAGGCGACGAGCGGCGGCGCGTCGGCACGCTCGGGCGTCGGCGAGTACACCGCGACGTCCTTCAGGGTGACGCCGCCGCGCCAGAGCGCCAGGTCGACGTCCCCGACCTCGACGCGCGTCTGCAGGGCCTTGGAGGCCTGCGACACGACGACGCGGCGGACCACCACGGGGAGCGCGGCGCGGATGACGAGGAGGATGCCGCCGACGACGAGCCAGCGGCGCCACCGGAAGAGGAAGGACCGTACCTGCGCCTCATCCACCATCACGCGCCCACGCGTTCTTCACCATCGATCGCCAGAGGACGCAAGCGCCGGCGTGTGAAGGCCGGGTCGTTTCGGGGACGCGCAGCTCCGTGATAGATATCCTACTTCTTGTGCGTACGACGCATCCCTATGCAGCCGGCTTGACGGTCGCGGGGATCGGGGTCACCGCGTCGAGCGGTTTCTCTCGACTGCATTGCTGGCGATGGGCACGGATCAGGTCGGTCGCCTCGCGATGGCCTTCAGGACCTTCTACGGTGTACTGCTGGGGCTCGCGGGGGTACGGCTCTTCCTGTTTATGCGCAACGTTGCCGTGCGGGGCCACCCCCCGGTATCCACCGCCGACGCGTCCGCCGGAGGGTGGACCTTCATGCGGTAGGGCGCGGGTTCCAAACCGCGCCGGGGGACCTTCTCGACCGCTGACGTCGTCAGGGCGGCGGGCCGCCCGCCTCGTCGAATCCCTCGACGGCGAACGTCGCGAGGGTGCCCGGAAGGCCGCGCACCTCCGCCGCGGGCATCGCACGCAGGCGGAAGCGGCGGTCGAGCGCCTCCCGGACGGCGTCCGTCACGAGGACGTCGACGCCGTGCGTGCGCGTGAGCCGCTCGACGCGCGAGGCGAGGTTCACCGTGCTCCCGATGACGCCGTACTCCATCAGCTCGGGGCTGCCGATCACGCCGGCGACGACGGGGCCGCGGTGGATCCCGATGCCCATCGCGAGGGGCGGGACGCCCTCGCCAGCGAGCGTCACGTTGTACTCGGCGAGCGCGGCCCGCATGTCGAGCGCCGCGTGGACGGCGTCGTTGGTCTGCCAGGGATTCGACTCGAGCGCCCCGAAGAGCGCCAGGATGCCGTCGCCGATGAACTTCGCGACGTGGCCGCGGTGCGCGTCGATCGCACGGCTCATGCGCTCGAAGTACCCGTTCAGGAGCTGGACGAGACGGCCCGCGTCGAGACGCTCCCCGAGTGCCGTGAAGGCCTTCAGGTCGGCGAAGAGGACGGTGATCTCCTTCTTCTCGGAGCGGGTCGACACGCCCTGGGCGATGATCTCCTCCACCACCTCGGCGGGCGCGAAGCGCGTGAACGCGTGCTGGAGCGACTCGAGGTTCTGCGCGGCGCCCTGGAGGCGCGCCTCGAGCGCGGCCGCGCGGCGGCGGAGGCGCACGAGTGCCACCGCGAGCGCCGCGACGGCGACGGCGCCGAGCGCCGCCCAGGACATCAGCGCGCCGTCAGCACGCGTCCAGGACGACGCTCAGGCGGCAGAGCGCGTTCGCCTGGGACGCGATGCCGACCGTCTCGAGGATCTCCTCCGGGCTGAACCCCTCGGTCACCGCGCGAAGCCGCTTCTGGATCGCGGCGGGCTGGTAGCGGACCGTCTCGCGCGCGAACGGCACGAGCCGCGCCTCGCGGGCGTCGAGCTTCGGGGAGGCGAGCGTGGCGAGCACCTCGTCGACGTCGGCGGCGCCGAAGCCCTCGGCGGCCAGCACGTGCCGCATCTCGCTCTCGCCGCGGGCGCAGGCGAGCGCGCGGGCGATGACGGCGACCACGAGGGCCTTCGTGCGGCGCGGGAGCACGGGCGACGCCCACGCGCCGTCGATCGAGTGGCGGATCACGCCGGCGATGGGCGAGCTGCCGAGCGCGGCGATGATGGGCGCGCCCGGGCCGTCGTTCGGGCGGGGCGGCGGCGCCGGGGCGGCCCGCCGCGAGCGCATGCGCCGGGCGATCAGCGGGCGGATGAAGCGGAACACGCGCGACTCGACCACCTTCTCCAGTCGCTCCGGCGGGAGGGCGAGGAGCGTCGAGACCCGGTTCATGAACGTGCCCGCGGCGGCCATCGCCGCCACCTCTGCCGCTGCCTCCCGGCCGAGGCCCGCGGCGAAGGCGGCCTCGAACTCCCGTCGTCCGGGACGGGGGTCGGCCCGGGAGATCCGGCGTGCCAGGTCGAGCGCCGCGAGCTCGTCGCGCGGGAGGTCGGCCAGGTGGAAGTCCCGGAGAAGTCCGTCGATGTAGTCGTCGCTGTACCCGTGGATCTTCAGGACCGCGCGCTGCACGCCGTAGCAGTACCGGCACGAGTTGTCCTGGCTCACGACGACCGCGATCAGGTCGCACAGCTCGGGCGCGAGGTACGCGAACGGGTTCGCGAGCAGGTCGCTCGCGAAGCGGGCGATCCAGGGGCTCCGGCCGAGGCGATCGGCCCAGCCGGGGACCGCGCCGACGCTCTTCCGCACCTGCGCGACGACCAAGGGCGGCGGCGGCGCCGCCGGCAGCACGCACTCACCCCACTCGACGCTCCCGACCGCGATCGGCGCGTCCACCACGCGCTCCGCCGCTACTCCCACTCGATCGTGGCCGGCGGCTTCGAGGAGATGTCGTAGACCACGCGGTTCACGCCCGACACCTCGTTGATGATGCGCGTCGACATCCGCGCGAGCACGTCGGGCGGGAGGCGCGCCCAGTCGGCGGTCATCCCGTCCGTCGACTGGACCGCGCGGATCGCGAGCACGTTGTCGTAGGTCCGCTCGTCGCCCATCACGCCGACCGTCTTGACGGGCAGGAGGACGGCGAACGCCTGCCAGAGGTCGTGGTAGAGCGCG
>CAZLYE010000572.1:0-5487 GCA_964562865.1 uncultured Binatia bacterium (SeqCode)
AGACGCTCGGCATGCAGTGCCTCTTCGAGGGCATGGCGGTCGGTATCTTCGACCTCATCCAGAAGGGCTCGACCAATCCCCTCCTCTCGGACGTCATCCGGCGCGTGAAGCAGGACGAGGCGCGTCACGCGGCCTTCGGCATCCTCACAATGCGGCGGACCGTCCGCGACGCGACGCCCGACGAGATGGTCGAGATGGAGGACTTCTCGTTCAGCGTCCTCGAGACCCTGAACGCGAATCAGCAGCTCGACATGCTGCGCGATCTCTGCCCGAAGTACGGCCTCGACCCGGAGAGCGTGGTGCTCATGCTGCTCGGGCAGGAGAACTGGGCGGTCTTCAACAGCGAGGTGTTCATGCACACGGTGGTGCCGAACCTCGCCCGCCTGGGGCTGATCACGGAGCGGACGGAGGGCAAGTACCGGACGTGCGGCATCATGTCGGGCGACCGCTTCGGCACGGGCGTCGACGCGGACGTCACGGCGAGCCTGCGCGGGGAGTGAGAGCCGCTACGGAGCGCCCGGCGCGCCCTTCCACTCGAAGATCTGCTCCGAGGGCGGCCCGAACGGATCCCGGTCCGGGTCGACCCCGGTGAGCTCGCGGATGCGCTCCTTGAACCAGCGGTCGAACGGGCGCTGCGACCCCGCGTAGGCGCGGGCCATGGCGGCCGGGTCCCGGGCGATCTCGGTGACGCAGATCGCCCAGCTCCCCTGCTCGGTCCTCTGGAGATGCCAGCTCTCGAGCGCGCGGCACGCTCTTCTCTCGGCTGCGCGCGCGGGTGATGATGGCGTCGCGCGCCATGGCGACCGACCCGCCCATCGACGGCCTCTGTGACGCGCGCTTCGCCGCCGTCCGCGACGCCTTCGCCGGCAACTTCGCGAAGCACGCCGAGATCGGTGCGGCGGTGGCGATCTCTATCGAGGGACGGGTGGTCGTCGACCTCTGGGGCGGACACGCGGACGTCACGCGGCGGTCACCGTGGCGTCGCGAGACGCTGGTGAACGTCTTCTCGGTCGGGAAGTCGCTCACCGCGCTCTCCGCGCTGGTGCTCGTTCATCGCGGACGACTCGCGCTCGACGCACCGGTCTCCCGCTGGTGGCCCGAGTTCGCGACGGGCGGCAGGGCCGCGGTCACGGTGCGCCAGCTCCTCTGCCACCGGGCCGGCCTCCCATCGGTGCGCGCGCCCCTGCCGGACGACGCGATGGTCCGCTGGGAGGTGATGACCGCAGCGCTCGCGGCGCAGGAGCCGTGGTGGCCGCCCGGCGCGCGACACGGCTATCACGTGAACACCTTCGGGTTCCTCGTGGGCGAGGTCGTGCGCCGGATCTCGGGCCGGACGCTCGGGACGTTCCTCCGCGACGAGATCGCGGGCCCGCTCGGGGCGGACTTCCACATCGGCCTCCCGGTCCGAGACGACGCGCGCGTCGCGGAGTTCTTCTGGCCGCCGGACATGGACCCGTCGTCGTACTCGCGCCCGGGCCCGATGAGCGACGAGCAGCTGATGGTCCGCAACACCTACGTCAACCCGCCCGGGCTCTCGGGACACGGGGTGGTCAACACGCCGGCGTGGCGCCGCGCGGAGATCCCGTCCACGAACGGCCACGCGACGGCGCGCGGCGTCGCCCGCGTCTACGCGGCGCTCGCGGCGGGCGGGACGCTCGACGGCGTCGAGCTGGTCGGCCCAGCGACGCTCTGCGAGGCCGTGACCGAGCATGCGAACGGGCCGGACGCCGTCCTCGGGCGTGACTCCCGCTTCGGGCTCGGGTTCCAGCTCCCGCAACCGGTGCGTCCCCTCGGCCCGCACGCGAGCGCGTTCGGCCACTTCGGCGCCGGCGGCGCGCTCGGCTTCGCGGACCCCGAGGCCGGCGTCGCGTTCGGCTACGTCATGAACCGCATGGGGCCGCGGTGGCAGAACCCGACCAACCGCGCCCTCGTCGACGCGCTGTACTCCTGCCTCTGACCGCCGCTACTCGCCCCGCTTCACGCGCGTCGTGAGCCCCTTCTCCACCCGTGCGCCACCCCGGACTACACTCCCCTGCCCGTGGCGCTCGACGATCAGATCGAGCGCGCGGTTGAGCGCCGCGCGCCGGAGCCTCCCACCGTCGCCGAAGAGCCCGAGCTGTTCCCGCTCCTCCACGATGCCGGCCATCGCGACACCGACGAGACGGACCGCCCGCCGCGGGCGGTGCCGATTCCAGAGCGACAGCGCCGCATCGGAGAGCGCCTTCCCGTCGTCCGTCGCCTCCGCCAGCGTCGCCCGCCGCGTGAGGAGGCGGAACTTCCCCGCCCCGAGCCGCTCGGCGAGCTTGATCTTCAGCACGACGATCCGCCCGCGGACGCCGTCGCGGCGCAGGCGGCGCGCCACCGCATCAGCGTGGAGGACGATCGCCCCGCGGACGGTCGCGTCGTCGCGGACGTCGGTGCCGAAGGTCCCCTCCTCGCCGTAGGACTTCGCGCCGAGCTCGGGCTCCACCGCCCGGACGTCGAGGCCGCGCGCCAGCCACACGAGATGCTCCGCGGCGGTGCGGCCGACGAGCGCGGCGAGGTCGGCGAGCGGTCGTACCGTCAGGTCGCCCACGGTCGCGAGCCCGGCACGCCGGAGCGCCGCCTCCGTCACCGGCCCGACACCCCAGAGGCGACCGACGCCGAGCGGCCGCAGGAACTCCTCGACGCGCTCGGGCCGCACCTCGAGGAGACCGTCGGGCTTGGCGAGGTCACTCGCGATCTTCGCGACCATCTTCCCGGGGCCGATGCCGACCGTGACGGCCAGCCCCGTCGTCGCGCGGACGCGGTCCTTCAGGAGGCGGCCGATCGCGAGCGGCGGACCGAGGAGCGTCCGGGACGCCGTCACGTCGATGAAGGCCTCGTCGAGCGACAACGGCTCCACCGCCGGGCTGACGCTCGCGAAGACGTCGCGGATCTGTGCACTCACGCGGCGGTACTTCGCCATGTCGCCGGGAAGGAAGACGGCGGCGGGACAGAGCGCGCGCGCCTGCGCCGTCGGCATCGCGGACCGCACGCCGAACGGTCGCGCCTCGTACGACGCCGCCATCACCACGCCGCGGCTCGACGTGCCGCCGACGATCACCGGCCGGCCGCGGAGCTCGGGCCGATCGCGCTGCTCGATGGACGCGTAGAACGCGTCCATGTCGGCGTGGAGGATGACTAGGACGTCGCGGGCCGCCACGCTCAGTCCCTGGGTGTGGCCGTGAAGCTGAAGAAGCTCTCGCCCGGGATGAGGCTCCGCCGGACGACCGACGAGAACCCCGCCTGCTCGATCTGGCGCGCGAGCTCGTCCGGCGCCGGCAGCCGCCCGCAGCCGGCCGTCATCGCGCCCCAGAGGTTGAGCACGTCGACGGCGCCGCCCCTTCCGAGGCACGCGATCGTCACCAGGAGACGGCCGCCGGGCCGGAGAAAGTCCCGGACGTAGCGGAGGACGTCGACCCGCTCGTCCACGGGAAAGTAGTTGACGTTGTTGTGGAGCGTCGCGAGGTCGAAGACGGCCTCCGGTGCGCGGGCACGGACGTCGCCGACCTCGATCGCGACGCGGCCGTCGAGGTTCCAGCGCGCCACGTTCGCTCGCGCGACCTCGGCCACGTCCGGCACGAGCTCGAGGCCGAGGGCGGTGAGCGCGGCGTTTCGCGTCGCGGCGTGCCGGATGTGGACCCCCGAGCCGCAGCCGACCTCGAGGAGCCGGAGGAGCCCGCTCGAAACGCCCGTCGCGAGGAACGGGACCCGGTAGTACGTGCGGAGAGCGCGCGAGACCCCGAGGAGCACGGGAAGACGTCCGCTGCGCACGAGCGCGGCCAGCGTCCGGAGCCTCATGGGGCAGCGATCCTAGCAGAAGGCGTTGCGCCCACGGCACGGCGGTTTGACCCTCCCGCGGCGGCAGGGCTAGGAACCCGAGCATGCCGCCACGCAAGGTCGCGTTCATCACCGGCGCGAGCCGCGGGATCGGCCGCGGCTGCGCGCTCGAGCTCGCTCGCCGTGGCTTCGACCTGGTCCTCACCGCGCGCACCGTCACGGGGACCGAGCGTCTCGAGCACTCCTCCACGGTCCGGAAGTCCTCGACCGCACCACTCCCCGGCAGCCTCGAGCAGACCGCGGCGGAGGTGCGCGCGCTGGGGGCGACCGCGCTCGTCTCGAAGCTGGACCTCGCGCGCCGCGAGGACTGGCCGGCCGCGGTGGAGGCGGCGATGGAGCGCTTCGGCCGGATCGACGTGCTCGTGAACAACGGACGCTACGTCGGCCCGGGCCACATGGACCCGTTCGAGGACACGCCCATCGAGCTGATCGAGCAGATGCTCCTCTGCAACGTGATCGCGCCGCTGCATCTGATCAAGCTCTGCCTCCCGATCATGAAGCGCCAGGGCGGCGGCATCGTGATCAACGTCACGTCGAGCGCGGGCGAGCGGGAGACGCCGGCGCCGATCGGCCAGGGAGGCTGGGGCCTCGGCTACTCGCTCTCCAAGGCGGCGTTCGGCCGGATGGTCCCGGGGCTCGCGAAGGAGCTCCGCGTGCACAACGTCGCCGTCATCGGGCTGATGCCCGGCTTCGTCGGCACGGAGCGGATGGCCGTCGAGCTGGGCGAGTTCGGCTTCGACGCCTCGAAGGCGCTCCCCGTGGAGAACCCGGGTCGCGTGTGCGCTATGCTCGCCACGGCGAGGGACCCGATGTACTTCTCCGGCAAGGACGTCTACGGGCCGGCGTTCCACGCCGAGCACGCGCTCGTCCGCTTCGACGGCTGAGGGAGGATGCGATGAAGCTCGGCGTGATGCTCGGCTACTGGATGCCCGATCCGTGGGACCCGACCGACCTCGTGCTCGAGGCCGAGCGGCTCGGCTACGACTCGGCGTGGACCGCGGAGGCCTACGGCTCCGACGTCTTCTCGCCGCTCTGCTGGATCGGCGCGCGGACGACACGCATCAAGCTCGGGACGGGCATCATGCAGATCTCGGCGCGCACGCCGGCGTGCGTCGCCATGACCGTCGCGACGATCGACCATCTCTCGGGCGGACGGCTCCTCCTCGGCATCGGCGTCTCCGGGCCGCAGGTGGTCGAGGGCTGGTACGGACAGCCGTTCCCGAAGCCGATGGCCCGCACGCGCGAGTTCGTGCAGCTCCTCCGCACGATGCTCCGGCGCGAGGGACCGGTCGCGTTCGACGGCGAGCACTACAAGCTGCCCTACCCGGGCGGCGCCCGGCTCGGGAAGGCCCTCAAGCTCATCATCCGCCCGCTCCGGAGCGACGTCCCGATCTCCCACGGCGCCGAGGGTCCGAAGAACGTCGCCATGGCCACCGAGATCGCCGACGGCTGGCTCCCGCTCTTCTACTCCCCGTTCCGGACCGACGTGTACCGCGACTCGCTCCGGAACGTCCGTCCCGGCTTCGACATCGCCTGCGCGGTCACCGTCAACGTCAACGACGACCTCGAGCAGGCGCTCCTGCCGATCAAGTGGATGCTCGCCTTCTACATCGGCGGCATGGGCGC
>CAZLYE010000573.1:0-3835 GCA_964562865.1 uncultured Binatia bacterium (SeqCode)
CTGGCGATCGCGGTGGCGTTCGTCGCCTACGCAGCGGCGTCGGTGGACCGCAGCGCCCGGGAGCGGACGTGGCGCATCGCGCGGAGCGACGTCGGACACGCGGGCGGCGTCCTCAACTACGCGCTCGCCGGGATCGTCACGGGTGCGGCGGCGATGCCGGGCGGCGCGTGGCGCACGGTCCTCCGCCTCGGCAGTGCGCTCGTGGTCGCCGTCAACCTGGCTGCGGTCTTGGAGCGGGTGATCCTGCGGGTCGCTCGGCCAGCTCGCGGGCCGCGCGGCGCAGGAAGAGAAGCCCGATGACGGAGTTCATCAGCATGAAGGTGAGGTGCGCGGCCAGGCTGTACGCGACGAGCCCCGCTTCCGGAGCCGAGCCCCGGAAGAAGTAGACCCACGCGGCCTGGCTCGGCCCCAGGTGCGCGGCGGCGATCGGCAGCGCCGCGAAGAAGAAGACGAGCGGGAGGTACGTGAGGAGCGTCAGGAACGGCACGTGCATCCCGAACAGCGGCAGCGCGAGCCAGTGGACCGTCACCGCGGCCAGCAGGTTCGGCGTCTTGTAGAGCAGGAGCTGGAGGTAGTGGCGCGGCCGCGCGCGCCGGAACGCGGTGAGGAGGCGTGCCTGCCCGAGCCGCCCGGTGCGCGGCCGGGAGAAGTACCAGAGGTGCAGCACCAGGTAGGCGAGGAGCGTCCCGTACACGGGAAGCGGCGCCACGCGGCCGAGCTCGCCGCCGGCCACCGCCCCGACGAAGGAGTACAGCGCCAGCTGGTAGACCTCGATGAACGAGATGAAGACGACCGTGCCCGTGATCTCCCAGAAGGGGAGCCCGAAGCGACGGTGGAGGTAGAGCGCCACCCCGCCCTGACCGAGCTGCGTGTTCACCAGCGACAGGATGTAGGTGGTCGCCCGGACGGGCAGGATGTCGCGGTACGGCACGCGGACGTTGAACCACGACACCGCCTGCTGCACGACGAAGGAGTCGACGAGGAAGTAGAAGACCGAGTAGGGGACCATGAGCAGGAGGTAGGATCCCCAGCGCCCGGCGGCGAGCGTGGCACCGACCTGGCGGAGCGGAATGCGCCAGAAGAGAAACGCGAAGATCGCGACCGTGACCGCCCACGGGGCGGCCTGCCGGAGGCGTGTCAGGCCGACGGCTCCTCGTTCTCGAACTGCAGGATGTCGAGCTCGGCGAAGCGCTCGCGGACGTAGGGCGTGAGGAGGCCGAGCCGCTTCACGTTCGGTACGATCTTCGAGAAGAGCATCTTCCGGAACTCCCGCATCTGGGTCGACTCGAGCACGATCTGCCGGACCTCGTCGACCGGCCAGCCCATCACCTCCCAGACGTCCTCCATGAGGAGCCGATCGCGCATGAGCCGGCAGCCCTCGTAGAGGAACTCCTCGCGCTCGCGGCGCTCGGCGGCCGAGAGCGAGAGGAAGTAGTCGTTCAGCGACAGCACGCCCAACGCGACGTGGCGCGATTCGTCGCGCATCACGTAGTGCGTGAGCTCGGTGAGCAGCGGCTCCTGACACATCTTGTGCATGTAGCCGAACGCGGCCATCGCGAGGCCCTCGACCATGATCTGCATGCCGAGGTACTTCATGTCCCAGCGCGAGTCGGTGAGGATCTGATCGAGGAGCGTCTTCAGGTGGCGGTTGACGGGGTACGCGCCGGTCAGCTTCTCGCGGAGGTAGCGGGAGTAGACCTCCACGTGGCGCGCCTCGTCCATCACCTGGCTCGCGGCGTAGAACTTCGACTCGATCCACGGCGTCGCGTTCACGATCTGCGCGGTCGCGAGGAGCGCGCCCTGCTCGCCGTGCATGAACTGCGAGAGCGTCCAGGAGAGCGCCTCGCGGCGGAGCTTCCGGATGTCGCCGGGTGTGAGCTTCTCCCAGATGTGCGTGCCGTACACGGGGATCTGGAAGTCAGGGACGAGCTCCGCCTCGGGATCGACGCTCGTCGACCAGGCGAGCTGGTCGGTGGCGTTCCACTGATCCCGCTTCGCCTTCTCGTAGAGGTTGCGCAGCTCCTGCCGCGCGACCTCGTAGTTCCACGTGTAGCAGGTGTCGAACGCGGTCGGCAGCAGCTCGGTGTCGCGCTCGGACTCGCTCGTGCGGATCGCCGCCTCAGCCATGACGGACTCCTTTCACGGTCGCCGCGCTGCCGATGCCTCGGAGCGCGAGCGCGGTGGTGGTTTCGATCAGGGTCTCGATGGGAACCGACGGATGCTCGGTCCACCAGGAGATGGTCTGCGTGGCCATCCCGATCACCGCCTGCGCGACGAGCGCCGGCGGGAGCGGCGCGAAGGCTCCGCTCGCGATGCCGTCCCGGATGGTCTGCTCGATGTCCGCGATGAACAGCGCCTGCGCGCGGCGGATCAGGTCCTCGTACGCAGCGGCGTGACCGAACACGATCTTGAAGACCTCGCGGTTCTCCTGCGCGAACCGGAAGAACGCGGCATTGGCGGCGCGGATCTTCTCGACCGGGCCGGCCGCCTTCATGCGGGCCGCGTCGACCGTCTTCTTGAGGCGCGCGACGGTCTCCTCGACGACCGCGTCGAAGAGGGCCTCCTTGTCCGGGAAGTGGAGGTAGAAGGTGCCGACGCCGACGTCCGCCGCCGCGGCGATGTCGCTGATCTTCGTCCGGTGCAGGCCCTTCTCGGCCAGCACGCGGGCGGCCGCGGCGAGCAGCTTCCTCCGCGTACCCTCGCGCCGGCGCTCGAAGCGGTTCGCGGAGAGTGCAGTGGCCGAAGCGGACTTCATAACTGAACTTGGATTCAGTTACCGTGGACCGACTCCGGCTGTCAAGACGGTCGCGGTGGGCCTGCCACGGTCCCGGGTCGGGTCGGTGGGGGGCGCCGCCGCGGCGACCTTCGAGTAAGGCCGCACGCCGAGCGCGGCGGGGACGGTGTGCCCATCGGCCGACGAGCGGGAGCCGCGGAGGCGCCCCCACGACCCGATCCGCGACCATGTCAGCCAACCACGACCGGGCGGCCGGATTCGGCGGAGCGGCGGCAGGCCTCGGCGATCTGTACCGCGCGGGCGCCGTCCTCGAGTGTGACCGGCGGCTCCCCGCCGTGCTGCAGGAGCCTGGCGAAGGCGCGGAGCGCCTCCCGCACCGTCGGGACCGGGTCGCCGACGGGGAGCGGCGTCCGCTCGAGCCCGCGCCCGCCGTAGGCGAAGCCGAGCGCGTGGTCCCCGACGAGCTGGCCGTGAGCGCCCGCGACGTCGATCAGGCCGGAGCGGCCGGCCGTCGAGCGGGAGCCGTTCACGGCGACCAGCGCCTCCGAGCCGTCGAGCTCGAGGACCGCGAGGAAGTTGTCCTCGGTCCGCGTGGTGTCGATCCGGGCCTGCCGGCACCAGACGCGCCGGACCTCACGGCCGGTGAGCCAGCGCACGAGGTCGAAGCTGTGGACGCCGGTGTGGAGGATGATCCCGCCTCCCGCGCGGGACGGGTCGTCCAGCCAGGTGAGCGGCGAGGGCTCGAAGCGCTGGTTCAGCCACAACGCGCGCAGAGGGCCGAGCGCGGGCAGCCGTTCGCGGATCGCTCGCACGACGCCGTTCCAGCGGAGCGTGTGTGCCATCAGGGTCGGGACGCCGGCCTCGCGGAGCACCCGGACGATCTCGAGCGCGGCCTCGCCGGTCGTCGCGAGCGGCTTCTCGATCAAGAGCGGCTTCCGCGCGCCCGCGGCGGCGGCCGCGATCGCGGGGTGGAGGCTCGGGGGCACGACGGCCACCACGGCCTCGACGGCAGGATCGGCGACGAGCTCCTTCCAGTCGCGATGGAACGTGCAGCCGAGCGCACGTGCCTGCTCCGCTCCGCGTTCCGCGTCGCGCCTCGCG
>CAZLYE010000574.1:0-5658 GCA_964562865.1 uncultured Binatia bacterium (SeqCode)
GCCCGGCGGACGGGTCTCTCGCGCCGGGAGGTGTACCGGCGCGCGCTCGCCCTCGAGCGCGGCTGAATCAACGGGCGCGCGGGCTCGTCTCGAGCAGCGCGACGTGCCCGCGCCCTTCGTTCCCGATCCGGCCCTCGGCCGTGAGGAGAGGGAAGCTCACCACGCCGCCCTTCGCGAGCGCCCGGAAGCTCGTCTCGGTCGCGATGACGGCGAGCCCGGGCGACACGTCCTCGACGCGACGGATCGTCGGCACCGGACGCCCGAGGTAGACGGCGATGGAGCGCACCGGCTCGTCCCAGAAGGCGAGCGGCTCGGGCGGCGGCCGGCGGGCCGCGACGCCGAGGGCGAACGGCTTCAGCGAATCGCGGCGGCTGATCGACTGCTCCAGCGCCGGCACGCCCACGACCATCCAGCACGCGACCAGCACCGCCGTGAGCCCGACGAGGACGCCCCACGCGCGCCACGCGATCGCCACGAGCACCACGCCGACGAGGAACCCGGCGGCGCCCGCGATGCCCGGCACGCCGCCCGGCACGACGTCGAGGAGTGCGCCGAGCGTGCTCTGGTCCGACGGCGAGAGTCGAACCAGGCCCGCCGCGGCCGCGGCGGCGCCGGCCACGAGCAGCGCGGCGACGGCCGCGCCGAGCACGGCCACCTCCCGCGGCGTCATCCAGCGCGGCCTCGTGGCGAAGAGGCGGCCGATCGCCGGCGCGGCGACGAGCGCGAGTGGCGGGATGCTCGGCAGGAGGTAGTAGCGGAGCTTCCACTCGGCCGGCGTGAAGACCACGACGGGCGCGGCGGCCCAGCAGAGGAGGAAGCGGAGACGCGGGTCGCGGAAGCCGCCGGATCGCCACGCCTGCCAGAGCGCGAGGGCGACGACGGGCGTCCACGGTAGCACGACCGCCGGGAGGTGCTTCGGGTAGAAGAGCAGGTGGTAGAGGAGCGGCTTCGGCGAGTAGGACGACCCGGTCACGAGGCCGCCGGCCAGGTTCCGGAGGTAGCGGCCGACGAGGTGCTGGCGGACGAACTCCCCGCGCCAGCCGGCGAGCGCGATCGCGTACCAGCCGAGTGCGAGGAGGAGGAAGGCCACGACGCCCGGAAAGGTGGCGAGACGGGGGAGCCGGCGCAGCTCGCCCTGCCACGCGAGGAACCCGCCCAGCGCGACGAGGAACAGCGCGGGCGCGACCGGCCCCTTCGCGAGGACCGCCGTGCCGAGGATTGCGAGCGCGGCCGTCGCGTCCCGCGGTCGGCCGTCGCGCCACCAGCGGAACGCGAGGCCGAGCGCGGCGGTGAGGAGGAGCACCATGAGCACGTCGGGCCGGGCGACGCGCGCGTGGTCGAAGAGCGACGGCGTGGTCGCGACGAGCGCGGCGGCGAGGAGCCCGGCGCGGGCGCCGAGCATCGCGCCGCCGAGCGCACCCGTCAGGCCGACGAGTGCAGCGCCCGCGAGCGCCGAGGGGAGCCGCACCGCCGCCTCGGAGAAGCCGGCTGCCGCGCAGGGGAGCGCCGCGAGCCAGTGGTACAGGATCGGCTTGTCCGGCAGCAGCTCGTCGTTGAACCGCGGCCAGAGCCAGTGCCCCGCGACGACGTCCTGCACGATGCCCGCCTCGCGCGCCTCGTCGTCGCCCACGATGTCCGCCCCGCCGAGCCCGTGGAGCGCGGCGGCGAGGTAGAGGATGGCGAGCGTCAGGACCGGTCGCTCAGTGACGAATTGCAAACGCCCCCCGCTCCCCGCGCGCCTCCACCCACGCGACCGTCACGCCGGTCACGCGCGCGCCCGGCGGCCCATGCCATGCCCACGCAATGATCGCGTCGACCACCGCGCGGTCGGCCTCCACCTCCGCCTCGACGGCACCGTCGGGACGGTTCCGGACCCACCCCGCGACGCCGAGGCGCGCCGCCTCCTCCTGCATCGACCCGCGGAACCACACACCCTGCACGCGCCCGCGGACGACGAGGTGCGCGCGCGCCGTCACCTCAGCCCTCGATGAGGCGCCGGAGCGCGTCCTCGTCGACGATCGCGACGCCGAGCGTTTTCGCCTTCGCGAGCTTCGATCCGGGCTCGGCGCCGACCACGACGTAGTCCGTCTCCTTGCTGACGCTCGCTACGACCCGCCCGCCGCGGGCCTCGATCCGCCGCTCCGCCTCGGGGCGCGTCATGGTCGCGAGCGCCCCCGTCAGCACGAACTTCTTCCCGGCGAGCGGTCCCTTCGCCCGCTCGACGGGCGCCGGCCGGACGCCCGCGGCGAGGAGCCGCTGGATCACGCGACGGTTCTGACGCTCGGCGAAGAAGCGCCGGATGCTCTGCGCCACCTCGGGCCCGATGTCGCGGACCTCCTGCAGCTCTTCCTCGCTCGCGTCCATGATCCGCTCGAGCGTGCCGAAGTGCTCGGCGAGCGCCTTGGCCGTCGCCTCGCCGACCTGCCGGATGCCGAGCGCGACCAGCAGGTGGGGCAGGGTGCGCTCCTTGCTCCGCTCGAGCTGCGCGCGGAGGTTGGCGGCGGACTTCTTCCCCATGCGCTCGAGCGCCGCGAGGTCCTTCTCGCGGAGCCGGTAGAGGTCGGCGAGGTCCCGCACGAGCCCCTTCTCCACGAGCTGGTCGACGAGCTTCTCGCCGAGCCCCTCGACGTCCATCGCGCCGCGCGCGCCGAAGAACCGGATCGCCTGCTTCAACTGCGCGGGACACGCGAGCCCGATGCAGCGGTACGCCACCTCGCCCTCCGGCCGCACCACGTCCGCCCCGCACACCGGACAGGCCGCCGGCATGTGGAAGCGCCGCTCCTTCCCGGTCCGCCGCTCGGGGATCACCTTGACGACGTAGGGGATGACGTCGCCCGCGCGCTCGATCAGCACGGTGTCGCCGATCCGGACGTCCTTCCGCTCGATCTCGTCCATGTTGTGGAGCGAGGCGTTCCGGACGGTCACCCCACCCAGCGGCACGGCGTCGAGCTCGGCGACCGGGGTCAGGACGCCCGTCCGGCCGACGGAGGGCACGATGTTCAGGATGCGCGTCGTCGCCTGGCGCGCCCGGAACTTGAACGCCACCGCCCAGCGCGGTGAGCGCGAGATCTCGCCGAGGCGGTGCTGGAGTGCCAGGTCGTTCACCTTGACGACGAGGCCGTCGATCTCGTACGCGAGCGCGTCCCGACGGCGGTCGAGGTCCTCGAAGAGCGCGAGCACCTCGTCGAGCGTCCCGAGGACGCGGCTCATCGGGACGGGTCTGAGGCCCATCGCGGCGAGTGCCTGGAGCGTGTCCCAGTGCGTCCCCGGGCGACGGCCCTGGATCTCGCCGGTGCCGTGGCAGACGAACTCCAGCGGACGCGAGGCCGTGATCCGGGGGTCGAGCTGCTTCAGCGATCCGGCCGCCGCGTTTCGCGGGTTGGCGAACACCGGCTGACCGGCCTCCTCGCGCTCGCGGTTGAGCTTCCGGAAGGCGGCGATCGGGAGATAGACCTCGCCGCGCACCTCGAGCCGCTCGGGGACGTCGTCGCCCCGCAGGCGGAGCGGGACGTTCCGGATCGTCCGGATGTTCGGCGTCACGTTCTCCCCGACCATCCCGTCGCCGCGCGTCGACCCGACCTGGAGCGCGCCCTCCTCGTAGACCAGCTCGACCGCGACGCCGTCGACCTTGGGCTCGCCCACGTACTCGATGGCCTCCAGGTTGAGGAACTTCCGGATGCGGCGGTCGAACTCCTCCATCTCCTCGCGCGTGGTGACGTTCTGGAGCGAGAGCATCGGCTGCCGGTGCCGGACGGCGTCGAAGCGGTCGACGGGCGCGGCGCCGACGCGCTGGGTGGGCGAGTCCGGCGTGCGCAGCTCGGGATGCTCCTCCTCGAGGTGCTGGAGGCGACGGAAGAGCGCGTCGAACTCGGCGTCGGAGACGAGCGGGTCGTCCAGCACGTAGTACCGGTAGTTGTGCTGCTCGATCTCCCGCCGGAGTCGTTCGACCTCCTTCGCGGCCGTCCGGGACGCAGGACGCGACGGCGCGGAGGAGCGTTCGTTCACCCGGGCCACCGGCGCCCGTCTACCAGCTTGACGACCCTCCGTCATCTGCTATGAGGCCGCGGTGCTGCGCGCCCGCGGGATCCAGTGCGCCCTCGCCCTCGTCGTGCTCGCGAGCTGGGCGCGCGCCGTCGCGGCGATCGAGATCCCGGTCGTCGAGGACACGCTGCCGAACGGCCTCCACGTGCTCGTGCACGAGGATCACTCCGCGCCCATCGTCTCGTCGCACCTCTTCTACCGCTCCGGCTCGCGCAACGAGAAGCGGGGGCAGACCGGCATCGCTCACCTCTTCGAGCACATGATGTTCAACGGCGGGAAGAAGTTCGGCCCCGGGGTCTTCGACGACCAGATCGAGGGCCACGGCGGCTCGACGAACGGCTACACGACGCGCGACTACACCGCCTACCTGAACAACTTCCCGCGCGAGGCACTCTCCGTCGTGCTCGACCTCGAGAGCGACCGGATGGGCAACCTCGCCATCACCGCGAAGAACCTCGAGCAGGAGCGCGGCATCGTGATGGAGGAGCGCCGGCTCCGTATCGACGAGCAGGTGACGGGTGTGATGAACGAGGCGCTGTACCTGCAGGCCTTCGTCCAGAGCCCGTACCGCTGGAACACGGTCGGGTTCATGTCCGACCTGAAGCGGATCACGCTCGCGGAGGCCCGCGCGTACTTCGAGACCTACTACGCGCCGAACAACGCGACACTCGTCCTCGCGGGCGATCTCGATCCGCCCCGCACGTTCGCCCTCGTGCGACAGTACTTCGCGAAGGTGCCCCGCCGTCCGCCGCCGGCGCCCGTCGACGCGAGCGAGCCGTCCCAGGACGGCGAGCGGCGCGCCGTCGTGCGGAAGAACGCCGAGTTGCCGGCCGTGATGATCGGCTACAAGGGCGTGCCCGCCGCCGACAAGGACCGCGCGGTGCTCGACGTCATCGAGCGGCTCCTCGCCCGGGGCGAGAGCACGCGCCTCTACGAGGACCTCGTGCGCGCGCACGAAGTGGCGACGGGCGTCGAGGCCGACAACAACTGGGGAATCGACGCGGACCTGTTCGTGGTGTACGCGCAGGCCCGTCCCGGGAAGACGGAGGCCGATCTCGAGGGTCGTATCGATGCGGTGATCGGCCGCCTCGCCACGGAGGCGGTTCCGGACGACGAGCTCCGCAAGGCGAAGAACCAGCTCCGTGCGGAGCTCGTCCGGAACCTGAAGACGGTCGCCGGGAAGGCGAACCAGATCGGCTTCTTCCAGACCGTCTTCGGCGACTACCACGCGATGTTCGGCCTCGAGGCGGGCTGGGAGGCGGTCACCGCCGACGACGTCCGCCGCGTGGCGGCGGAGCGCCTGCGACGCGAGCAGCGCACCGTCGTCGTGCTCGAGCCGGTGAAGACGGGGCCGCCGGCCCGCGAGGGGCCGCCGGCGGTCGGAGGGAAGGTGTCGTGAAGGCCCTGGGGCTCGTGCTCGCGCTCGCCGGGGTCGCGCTCGCGGCCGACGAGGTCCAGCTCCCGCCCATCACGCGTACGGCGCTCGACAACGGCCTCCGGGTCGTCGTCGCCGAGTACCACGAGCTGCCGCTCGTCGAGATGTACCTGATCGTCGGCGCCGGCGCGGCAGAGGATCCGGTGGGCAAGGACGGCCTCGCCTCTCTCACGGCGGACGCG
>CAZLYE010000575.1:0-6506 GCA_964562865.1 uncultured Binatia bacterium (SeqCode)
CTCCTGCTCGTCGGCCGGTGGGAACACCGTCACGGCCGCGCTCCACGTGCGGCCTTACTCGAAGGTCGCCGCCGGGGCGTCCCCCCACCCGCCCGACCCGCGACCGCCTCAGTAGACGCGGATGACCGTGACCCGGAGGCCGCGCGAGGTCCAGCCGAGGTCGAAGCCGACGGCCATGCCGGCGCGGAGACCGTCGATGCGCGGGATCGGGCCCAGGATGTCCACGTGGGGGTACTTGAAGTGATACTCGCGGCCGGTGGCGTCGCTCACGAGCGTGCCGCTCTCGCTGCCGTAGAGGACGCGGTTGATGACGCCGCGGTAGTAGCGCTCGCCCCCGCCGTCCGGTCCGCCGGGCGGTGTGGGCTCACCGCTCACGGCCGGCGCTCGCTCGCGACGGCACGCAGGCGGTCGGCCCCGACGCGGTTGACGAACGCGCGGAAGGTCTCGTCCGGCCGCCGTTCGCGCTCGTAGAAGCGCGCGACGGTCGCGATGACGCCCGGTGCGTCCTCCTCGGCGAAACGGCCGATGCGCGTTCCGACCCGTGCCGTCCCCTCCCCCACCCCACCGCCGACCAGGATCGAGTAGAAGGGCCGCTCGCTTCCGTCGCTCGTCTTCGCGAGGTGGCCCGTCAGGCCGATGTCCCCGACGTGATGCTGCCCGCACGAGTTCGGGCAGCCGCTGATCTTCACGGCGAACGGCCCGAGGCGCTCCGCGAATCCGTTGCGGGATTCGGGATGGGACAGCAGATGCCCGCGGAGCCGCTCGGCCATGCCCATGGAGCGCGTGATCGCGAGCGAGCAGTAGTCCATGCCGGGGCACGACACGACGTCGTTGATGGACGACACGTCGGGGCCGGCGAGGTCGACCGCCGCGAGCGCCGCGTGCAGCGCCGGGAGCGCCGCCTCGGGGACCCAGGGCACGACGAGGTTCTGGTCGTTTGTCGTGCGGAGGGTGCCGTTCCCGTGCTCGCGCGCGAGGCGCGCGACGGCGCGCATCTGGTCGCTCGTCACGTCGCCGAGCGGCACCTGGACGACCGCGGCGCGATGGCCCGGCTGCTTCTGTGCGCGCGTGTTCGTCCGCTGCCAGTGCGCGAACTCCGGGAGCGGCGCAGCGGCGGCACGGCGCGGCTCGGGTGCTGCGGGGACCCGATGCGCTGCCACCGTCTCCCGGACCTGCGCGCGGAGCTCGGCGCCCCGCTCGGCCGCCACGCGGGCGACCTCGGCCTCGACGGTGGCGCTGAACTTCGCGAGCCCCATCCGCTGCACGAGGTACTTCATCCGCGCCTTGTTGCGGTTCTTCCGCTCACCGAAGCGGTGCTGGATGCGGACGATCGCCTCGCACCACACGAGCAGGTCCTCGGCCGGGACGAAGTCCTGGAGCGGCTTCGCGAGGAACGGCTGCGCGCCGAGCCCGCCGCCCGCGTGGAGGGCGAAGCCACGCGCCCCGTCGCGGACCTTCGCGTAGAGCCCGATGTCGTTGACCGGCGCCTGCGCGCAGTCGTGGACGCAGCCCTCGACCGCGATCTTGAACTTCCGCGGCAGGGTCAGGTTGAGCGGGTTGAAGAGGAAGTAGTCGTGAATCGCGAGGCAGTAGGGCGTCACGTCGAACGGCTCGGTGGGAGCCGTGCCTGCATACGGGCACGCCGTCACGTTCCGGACGCTGTCCGCGCAGGCGCCGCGCGTCGTGATCCCCACGGCGAGGAGCCGCTCGTAGAGGTCGATGATGCCCTCGATCGGCACCCAGTGGATCTGGATGTCCTGGCGGGTGGTGACGTGCCCGATCCCGCGCCCGTAGCGGTCCGCGATGTCGGCGAGCGTCTCCATCTGCTCCGCCGACAGGATCCCGCCCGGGATCTTGATCCGCTGCATGTGGCTCGTGTGGTCGAGCTGGTAGTAGAGGCCGTAGGAGAGGCGGATCGGACGCCACTCGTCGGGCGTCAGCTCGCCGCTGACCCAGCGGGCGGTCCGTCCGGCGTGACCCGCGAGCGCGGTGCGGTGCTGCTCTTCGGTGGGACGCATCTTGACGCGCCGGGCATTATGCGGGCCCGGTCTCCGCCAAGTCAACGCGAGGGAGGTTGACCTTGCGGCTCGCCGCCCGCGGGAAGTCCCTGCCCGCCGAGTGCGTCCCAGGAGAACCCCGCGAATGCTGCGGACTCCGCGGCGAGCATGCCGAACACGGCCTCGACCGTCTCGAACGGCGGCTGGCCCGTCACCGCGGCGAGGAGCTGCGCGACCGCCCGCCATCCCGGGCGCGCGTCCCCGGGCGGCGCCACGGCAGCGCGGAACCGCTGCACCCGCCGCGCGTGGTTCGTGAAAGTCCCATCGCTCTCGGCGTAGGTGCCGATCGGGAGGACGACATCTGCGAACTCCGCGCTCTCGCGCTGGTCGGTGTCGAGCACGACGAGACACGGGACGCGTTCGAGCGCCGCGCGGACCGCCGCGCCGTCCCGCCACGCGGTCAGGTCCGTCCGGTGAAGGACGAGCGCCGCGAGCTCACCCGCACCCGCCGCGCCGAGGAGCGCGTCCACCGCGCCGTCCGGCGCGAGCTCCTGGAGGACGAGCCCGGCGGTGTTCGGGTTCTTGTCGGCCCGGATGAGGAAGTCGTCCGCGAACGCGCCCGGCGGCGACCACGAGATCCCGGCGACGCGCGTCCCGAGCGCGGCAGCGAGGCGGCGGAGGAGGAAGATCTCCTCGTTGGACGCCCGCGCCGAGACGATGATGCCGACCGCGCCGGGCGCCCGGTCCTTCGCGAGATCGCGGAGCCGCGGGGCCGTCGCCTGGAGCGCGTCCGCCCACGGCACGGGGACGAACTGATTCTCGCCGCGGACGAGCGGCTGCGCGAGGCGCCCCTCGCCCTGCAGGTCGCGGTAGGAGAGGCGACCGGCGTCGCACATCCAGTACTGGTTCACGGCGGGGTTGAGCCGCGGCTGGAAGCGGTAGATCCGTCCCTCGCGCTGGTAGATCTCGATGTTGCAGCCGTTCGCGCACGCGCCGCACACCGATTCCGTGCGCTCGAGGTACCAGACCCGCGCGCGGAACCGGAAGTCGCGACTCGTGAGCGCGCCGACCGGACAGATGTCGACGACGTTGCCGGAGTACGGGTTGTCGAGCACCTTGCCCGGCGCGAGGTCGAGGTCCACGTGGTCGCCGCGCTCGTAGAAGGCGAGCTCGCTCGTGTGCGTCACCTCGTCGACGAAGCGGACGCAGCGCGAGCAGAGCACGCACCGCTCCTGGTCGAGCATGACGAGCGGGCCGATCGGCTTCGCCTTCTTCTTGTGGACCTTCGCCGGGAGCGGGAAGCGGCTCCGCTGCCGGTCGTAGTCCATGTAGTACTCCTGGAGCTTGCACTCGCCGGCCTGGTCGCAGACGGGACAGTCGATCGGGTGGTTGATGAGCAGGAACTCGAGCACCGCCCGCTGCGCCACCTTCGTCTTCTCGCTGGTCGTGTGGACGACCATCCCGTCGGTCACGCGCGTGTTGCAGGCGATCTGGAGCTTCGGCGACTTCTCGATGTCGACGAGGCACATCCGGCAGTTGCCCGCGATCGGCAGGCCGGGGTGCCAGCAGTAGTGCGGGATCTCGATCCCGAGGCGGTCCGCCGCCTGGATGACGGTGACGCCGTCCTCGACCTCGATCTTCCGGCCGTCGATCTCAACCGTGGGCACGGGCTGGCTCCGGCGAGCGGAACGGGCAGCGACCGAGCGCCGCATGCTGCTCGAACTCGGCGCGGTACTTCGTGACGAACGCGCGCGTCGGCATCGCGGCGGCGTCCGCGAGGGCGCAGATCGTGTTCCCCATCATGTTGCCGGCGATGTTCAGGAGGAGGTCGACGTCGCGCGGCGAGGCGTTCCCCTCCTCCAGCCCGACGCACACCTTGTGCACCCAGCCCGTCCCCTCGCGGCACGGCGTGCACTGGCCGCACGACTCGTGGTGGAAGAAGCGCTCGAGGACCATGAGCGTCCACACCATGCAGACGGTGTCGTCCATCACCATGATCCCGGCGGAGCCGAGGAAGGAGCCGGCCTTCTGGACCGAGTCCATGTCCATCGGCACGTCGATCTCCTCCGGCGTGAAGACCGGCATCGACGCGCCGCCCGGGATCACGCCCTTGAGCCTCCGGCCGTTCGGGATGCCGCCGGCGTGCGTGTAGATGATCTCGCGGAGCGGCGTGCCCATCGGGAGCTCGTACGTACCCGGGCGGACGACGTGCCCGGAGACGCAGAAGAGCTTCGGCCCGGGGCTCTTCTCCGGCCCGATCCCGCGGAACCAGTCGGCGCCCCGGAGCACGATGTGCGGCACGCAGGCGAGCGTCTCGACGTTGTTGACGATGGTCGGGCAGCCGAAGAGGCCGTGCGTCGCCGGGAAGGGCGGCTTGATCCGCGGATACGCGCGCTTTCCCTCGAGCGACTCGATGAGGCCCGTCTCCTCGCCGCAGATGTACGCCCCCGCGCCGCGATGGACCCAGACGTCGAGGTCGAAGCCCGTCCCGAGGATGTTCTTCCCGACGAATCCGGCCGCGCGGGCCTCCGCGATCGCGTCCTCCAGCACGCGCGCGCCGTGCGCGAACTCGCCGCGGATGTAGACGTAGGCCGTGTGACAGCGGATCGCGAACGCCGAGATGATGATGCCCTCGAGGAGCTGGTGCGGGTCGTCCTCGATGATCTCGCGGTCCTTGAAGGTGCCCGGCTCGCTCTCGTCGGCGTTGACGCAGAGGTAGACGGGCTTCGCGGTCTGCTTCGGGAGGAAGCCCCACTTCATGCCGGTCGGGAAGCCGGCGCCGCCCCGGCCACGGAGGTTCGACGCCTTCACGATGTCGATGAGCTGCTCGGGCGTGTGCGCCGTGAGCGCCCGGCGCGTCGCCTCGTAGCCGCCATGCTCGAGGTAGACCGCGAGGCGGCGGAGGTCCGGGATGTCCCGGCAGCGGAGGAGGAGGTGCTCGGGCATCTCGGGAAGCGCTACTGGAGGCTCATCCCCGCGCGAGACCGCTCGGCGTGCGCCGTCGTGATGCCCGCGACCTGCATCGTCGTTCGGGCCAGCATCTATCCGGCGACCTCCGGGGTGTCAAAGGCCATTCCTCGCGGGGCGCGGCTTCGGATGGGCACCGGCCGCGACCTTCCGGATGAGGAAGCCCAAACCTCCTGCCACGGCGCTCGGAACCCAGATCCACCTGAGCTCCGACGCGAGCATGCTCACGCCCCACGCCGAGAAGAAGGGGGCGACTCCGATGGGCGACACGCGAATGACCCGCCATGGCAGGAAGTAGCGGTGGTTGCTGAAGGGCGCGAAGAAGGCGACGCCGAGGCCGCCCGTCGTGCATGCGTCGAGAAGGCCGTGAGACACGGTGGCGACGAAGACGACAGCCGCGGCGACAGCAGGGGCGGTGCGAAGCGGCTTGGCGAGGACGGCGGCAGCGACGGCAAGGAGAAGGGCGAAGAGGACTGAATGAGTGAACCCGCGATGCCCCAGGACGTGACCGTAGGGAACGCCTGCGATGAACCCGAGCACATCGAGGTCCGGGATGACGCTTGCGATACAGGCGGTCAGCATGAGGCGACGGGACACTTGGGACGGACCGAGCGCGACCGCGATCGCCAGAGGGACTGCGGGATGGGAGACGATCGAGGCCATGCGGATGAACTCCGGTGGCGCCTATCGGGCTTGGAGCGTCTCTCCGGCCCGCTTCTCAGAGTGCGGGCGGTGCACTTCTCCTCGCCGGATCGAGAGGACTCATGAGGCCGACATGATTCCCGTCGGGATCCTCGGCTTCACTTCGACTGCCCCGTGTCGGAGCGGACGCGCCCGCGGTCCGCCGGAGCCGCGGGTTGGGCCGCCGTCCGAGGAGCGTGCGTCAGTCTTCTCACCTGAGCGAGCACGTCTTGTGCCCTCGGTTCTGCCAATGAACCCGAGTTGCCGCAGTTGTCGACGGCGAACTCCGGTGAGGTTCGGAACTCGAAAGCGCCCTCGTAGGCGAAGATGACGTACGAAGCGCCCGTCTCCATGGGAAATCTTCCACTGGAGTTCTCGCTGTACAGCGTTACGAGGGACGGCCCGGCGCCCTTCAGCAAGTCGGTGACTTCAACCGAGTACAACGTGCCGTCGGGAAACCCACCGTCATGGGACCATTCCGTAGCGCCCAGAACTTTGCCGACGAAGACCAGACGACTGTCCTTCAGCTCGCGCGCAACATCCGGATGCCCTCTACCGCAGAATGCCGACGCCGCCATCGGAACGGCGACGAGAATCACCACGGCAGCCGCCTTCACCATCACTCCCCCCTCGTCGGAACGACGCGGGCCTCCCCGGTGCCGGGCACGCGCAACGAACCGGCAATCTAGACCTGCGCGGCCGCCCAGTCCACGTCAAGGACGACCATCGCCTGCCCCCATGAGCTCGGGCAGACAACGGAACCCTCGCGTGCCCCGCGGCCTACGACGCGGCGGCCGGGACCTGCTTCTGGTTCTGGATCTTCCGCTGCAGCGCCATGAGCCCGTCGAGCACGCCCTCGGG
>CAZLYE010000576.1:0-4981 GCA_964562865.1 uncultured Binatia bacterium (SeqCode)
CCCAGGGCGGCGGTGCCGGCGGCGGCGTGCTGGAGGAAGCGGCGACGGCTGATCCGGGTCATCGGTGTCCTCGGCAAGCGGTTCAAAAGCTAGCTGCCTAGCAAGCCGCCCGCTCGTCGACTGCCAGTCCTACTACGCGTCCCCGGGTCGGTCAACACGAAACTGAATGTTCGTGCGTCAATCCCATCTCACTTGACTTGCGGAGCGCCACTCTGAACCGCGTGGGTCGCGGTCGACGTCCGCGGGGTGGAAGTGGTAGGACCCGCGCGGCATGAACGCGCGCGTCGGCCCCGGCGACGACTCGACGTCCGAGCCGTGGGAGCGATGGATGCGTGGGATGGGGCGCTACACCCGTCGCCTGCGCGAGCTGTGCGGCCTGTCGCAGGAGCAGCTCGCCCGCCTGGCAGGGGTGAGCCAGGGAGCCGTCAGCCGGCTCGAGATGGGGCGTGCCACCAACGCGCCGCTGGTCATCGTCATGAAGATCAACGCCGCGATGCGTCGGGCGCTCGCCGCGCTCGATCCCGCGGTGCTCTCGGAGGAGTCGCGACGGCTGATGAGCGTTCCCGCGCGCGGCGTTCCGGTGACGGAGGCGGACTTCGACACCGTGCCGGTGACGAGCGATCCCCTCCTGGGGGAGATCGTGGCGCTCTTCTGGCAGGTGCCGGTGGCGCACCGCGAGAAGCTGGTCGAGGTCATGAGGACGATCGCCAGCGTCCTGCGGCACGCGGGGAGGGAGTAGGCGCTCGGCGGGAGCGGGGGCGCCGAGCGGCGCTTCGATTCGGCGCCGGCCTGCGCAGCGGTGCGGAGCGACGGCAGCGTTCGGCGCCTCATAGGCGCGCCCATCGGCGCCCCCGCTCCCGCCTCGGGCCGCTTCCTCTCCGTGTGCCGACAGGCGTTGGATCTTTGGGTGGGGAGTGCGTTGATCGGGGGTCTCGGGCGGTGCTAGCGCGGAGGGTGATGGTGGCGGCGGGCGGTGCAGATCTGGAGTCCGGACATCCGCTTCCGTCGCGGGCGGAGCTGCGTCGGGCGACCTGGGCGCTCGCGTGGCCCGTCATCTTCTCGTTCTCGATCGAGTCGTTCGTCGGGCTCTGTGACACGCTGATGGTCGGACGCCTCGGGCCGACCGCGGTCGCGGCGGTGGGCGTCGGCGTGCAGATCCTCTCGGGCGTCGACGCCGCGCTCTTCGCCGTCGGCACGGGCGCACTCGCCCTCGTCGCGCGCCACGTGGGCGCGGGCGACCTACGCGCGGCGGAGGAGACGCTCCGGCAGTCCATCGTGGCCGCCGTCGCGCTCGCGGCGCTGGCGGTCGTTCCGGTCCTCGCGTGGGCGCCGACACTCGTCGGGGCGTTCCGCGTCGATGCGACCGTCGTCGCGACCGCGACGCCGTTCGTGCGCCTGGTGATGATGTCGGTCCCGGCCGGCGCCGCGCTGTTCGTCGTCGTGTCGAGCCTGCGCGGCGCCGGGGACACGCGGACGCCGCTCGCGATCGGCGCCGTCGTCGGCACCGTCAACGTGGCGGCAGCGTACGTGCTCATCTTCGGGCGTCTCGGGTTTCCCGCGCTCGGCGTCCTCGGCGCCGCGATCGCCACCGCGCTCGCGTTCGCGACGGGCGCCGTGCTCGGGGTGGCGCTCCTCGCGCGCGGCCGGCTCGTGATGCGGCTCCGCTGGCGGCCGTTCCATCTCCGCCGCGACGTCATCCGCCGCGTGCTGCGCATCGGGTATCCGGCCGCGATCGAGCACTTCCTCATGCAGGTGGGCTTCTTCCTCTACATCGTGTTCGCGGCGCACCACGGGACCGCGGCGGTCGCGGCGTACTTCATCGGCGTCCGCATCCTGGCGCTCTCGTTCCTCCCGGGGTTCGGGTTCGCCGCCGCGGCCGCCACGATGATCGGCCAGAACCTCGGCGGCGGCCGTCCTGGGGAGGCAGAGCGCAGCGGGTGGGCCGCCCTCGGCCTCTCGACGCGGCTCATGAGCGTCGCGGGCGTGGTGATCTTCGTGGCGGCCCGGCCCATCGCACGCCTGTTCGTCGACGACGCCGAGGTGATCGCCGACGCGGTGTCCTTCATCCGCGTCCTCGCGGCGGCGCAGCCCCTCATGGCGATCGACTTCACGCTCGGCGGGGCGCTCCGTGGTGCGGGCGACACCCGCTTCCCGCTCTTCACCGTGCTCGTCGGGTTCTACGTCTGCCGGCTCGGGTTCGCCTACGTCGTGACGTTCTCGCTCGGGCTCGGCGTCGTGTGGCTCTGGCTCGCGCTTGTCGGCGACTACGCGGCGCGCTCGGCGCTCAAGGGCCAGCGGTTCGGCTCGGGGGTGTGGAAGACGATCCGGCTCTGACGCGCGCGTTGACCCCCGCGTCGGCCCGGTGCTAACCGCGTGCCGTGGAGCGCGAGGTCGTCATGACCGGCGTCGGCGGGCAGGGCATCCAGCTGATCGCCAAGCTCCTCGCCCAGGCCGCGATGCGCGAGGGCCGGCAGGTCATGATGTTCGGGATCTTCATGGGAACCATCCGGGGCGGGTCGAGCGAGTCGACGGTCGTCATCGCCGATCGCGAGATCGTCGCCCCGCCGATCATCCCGAGCACGTGGGCGGTCGTCGCGATGCATCCGGCCGGCCTGCCGGCGCTCGAGAAGAAGGCACGGCCCGGCGGTGTGCTTCTCCTGAACGCGAGCCTCGTGGGCGAGCCGCCCGGGTGGGACGGCGTACGTCGCATCGCGGTCCCCGCGACCGAGCTCGCGAAGGCGATGGGGCAGGTGATGGGCGCCAGCATGGTCGCGCTCGGTGCCTTCGTCGGCGCGACGGGGATCGTGTCGGTCGCGTCTCTGGACGCGGCACTCGGCGAGGTGCTCCCGCCGCACCGCCGAAAGCTCGTCGACACGAACCGCCTCTGCATCGCCCGCGGCGCCGAGTGGGCCGCCGCGCACGCCGGCGGCGCAGGTGCGCTGCCCGCCTGGGCGTGATCGGCCGCCGCTCGCGCCGCGCTCGTTGACCCTCCGGTACCCGCGTGTTACGGCTCCCGCGGATGCCTCGTCAGCCGGCGACGGTCTCGATCGACGTCGAGACGTGCAAGGGCTGCGTCCTCTGCGTCGAGGTGTGCCCGCCCCGCGTGCTCGTCATGTCCGAGGACACGAACCGGATGGGCTACCGCTATCCGCTCCTGCTCGACGGATGCACGGGCTGCGAGCTCTGCTACAAGATCTGTCCCGACTTCTGCTTCGAGGTGTATCGCGGTGCCCGGGAGAGCGCGGCATGAGCAAGGTGCTCATGGAGGGCAGCCACGCCATCGCCGAGGCGGCGATCCAGGCCGGCTGCCGCTTCTACGCGGGCTACCCGATCACGCCGTCCACCGAGATTCTCGAGTACATGTCGCACCGTCTGCCGCAGGTGGGCGGCGTGTGCATGAACGCCGAGAGCGAGATCGAGGCGATCAACATGGTGTGGGGCGCGGCGGGCTGCGGGGTCCGCGCGA
This sequence comes from uncultured Binatia bacterium (SeqCode), assembly GCA_964562865.1. GTDB lineage: Bacteria > Desulfobacterota > Binatia > DP-6 > DP-6 > CAZLYE01. The sequence goes on from CAZLYE010000576.1 coordinate 3,467, forward strand.
TGATCGCGTCGACCGGCCAGGGCATCAGCCTCATGCAGGAGAGCCTCGCCGAGCTGGCGAACGCGGAGCTCCCGTGCGTCGTCGTCAACATGATGCGCGGGCAGGGCGACTACTTCCAGGCCACGCGCGGCGGCGGGCACGGCGACTACCGGCACATCGTGCTCTCCCCGTCGACGGTGCAGGAGGCGGTCGAGCTCGTGATGATCGCCTTCTACCTCGCCGACAAGTGGCGGAACCCGGTCGACGTGCTCGGGGACTTCCTGCTCGGCCATACCTCGGAGGCGGTCGTCTTCCCGCGACGCGACGAGACCGATCTCCCCCCGAAGACGTGGGCGGCGACCGGCGCGCGCGGACGGCGCGCGCACAACGTGACCCCGCTCGGCTCGCCGGAGAAGCTGAACCTCGATCCGGGGAGCCACTACGCCCGCATCGCCGCCAAGCTGCCGCGGATCGCGGCGGCGGAGAAGCGCTGCGAGACCGGGCTCCTCGACGACGCCGAGGTGGCCGTCGTCGCGTTCGGCTCGCCGGCGCGCTTCGTCAAGTACGCGGTGCACGTCTGCCGCGAGCGCGGCATGAAGGTCGGCTGGGTGCGTCCGATCTCGCTGTGGCCGTTCCCGACGGAGGCGGTCGTCGAGGCGGCCGGACGCGTGCGTGCGCTCGCGGTCTTCGAGCAGAACGCCGGGCAGATGATCGACGACGTGCGCCTCGCCGTGCTCGGGAAGGTGCCGGTCGTGGCGATCGGCGGCATCAGCCACGATCACTCGGGGTTCGGCGTCGGGCCCGCTCTCGAGCCCGCGAACATCATCGCGCGCATCGCCGCGGTGTACGAAGGTCGGGCGGCCGCGTGATGGACGCCCCGGCGGACAAGCTCCGGAAGGTCTCGGCGAAGCCCGACCTCCTCCTCTCGACGCAGCATTCCCTCTGTCCGGGCTGCGGCGAGCCGCTCGCGATGCGCACCATCCTCGAGCTGGTCGCCGAGCTCGATCTCCGCGACCGCACCATCTGCGTGTGCGGGATCGGGTGCTACACCGCGTTCCCCGGCATGATCGACGTGGACGTGCTGCAGGCGCTCCACGGCCGCGCGCCGTCGGTCGCGACGGGCGCCAAGCGCGTCCTCCCGGACCGCTTCGTCTTCACCCTCCAGGGCGACGGCGACATGGTCTCGGAGGGTCTGCAGGAGATCGTGCACAGCGCCGCGCGGGGCGAGAAGTTCACCGCCGTGCTCCTCAACAACGGCGTGTTCGGGGAGACGGGCGGCCACATGACCACGACGAGCGTCCTCGGCCAGCGGACGAAGACGACGATGGAGACCGGTCGAGTGGCCGACCGGCACGGCTATCCGATCAAGATCAGCGATCTGCTCGCGCGCGTCGACGGCACGGCATACGTCGCGCGGGGGGCGATGCACACGCCGGCCGCGATCGCGTGGACGAAGCGCATCCTCCGCGAGGCGTTCGAGGTCCAGCTCACCGGGAAGGGGTTCTCCTTCGTCGAGATCCTGACGATGTGTCCGAC
>CAZLYE010000577.1:0-4798 GCA_964562865.1 uncultured Binatia bacterium (SeqCode)
GCGTGGAGCGAGTCGTACTACTTCAACGCCTACGATCCGGCGACCGACACCGGGCTCTTCACGCGCATCGGCGTCCGGCCGAACGAGGGGACGATGGACGTCGGCCTCTCGGTCTGGCTCCCGGGCAGCGACCTCGCCGTCGTCCACGGCGTCCGCCCGCAGCACGCGATGACCGACGTCGATCTGGCCGTCGCGGGCGTCCGCTACGAGCGCATCCGCCCGATGGCCGAGTGGCGGCTCACCTGCGACGGCGACGCGACGGTCCGCGATCTCTCCGGGCGGCGGGAGCCCCGCCGCACGCGCATCGTCCTCGACCTCGCCTTCCACGCCCTCACGCCCGCGATCGGGAGCGACGGACAGGGCCGCGCCGGGGCCGGTGCCAGCGCCGCGACGCGCGCGACCGTGGGCAAGGGCCACCTGGAGCAGGCCGGGCGCTGGACCGGGTTCATCGAGGCCGACGGCGTGCGCCACACGCTCGCGCGCGCCCGGGGCAACCGCGACAAGTCGTGGGGACCGCGTCGCTGGGGCGGACCGACCATGTGGCGCTGGTTCTCGATCAACGTCGGGGACGACGTCCATTTCGGCGGCATCCGGATCGGCACGGAGGCCGGCGATCTCCACCGCGGCTGGGTGTGGCGCGACGGCGAGGCCGCCAGCATCCGGCAGTGGGACGTTCGGACGGAGCTCGCCGCCGACGGTCTCACGCACGCCGTCACCCACGTCCGCGCGACCGACTCCCGGGGACGCACCCACGCGCTCCGGGGCGACCTCCTCCGCGTCGCGCCCGTGGGCCACGAGGTGGGCGGGCGGCGGACGGTCGTCAACGAAGGGCTCGCGCGCTGGACGTACGAGGGCCGCGAGGGCCACGGCATCGCCGAGTACCTGCACCAGCTCGACGCCGACGGACGTCCCGTCGCGCCGATCGAGTGACGGGAGGCGCGATGGGCGAGATGCGCGAGATCACGAGCGGGCTCGAGTTCCCGGAGGGACCGGTCGCGCTCGCCGACGGCAGCGTGCTGGTGGTCGAGATCAAGCGCGGGACGCTCACGCGCGTCGGCGCCGACGGGCGGAAGACGGTCGTCGCGCACACCGGCGGCGGGCCGAACGGCGCGGCGATGGGTCCGGACGGCAGAGTGTACGTCTGCAACAACGGCGGCTTCGAGTGGCACGAGGTGGCGGGGCTCACCGTCCCGGGCAACCAGGCGCGCGACTACGCCGGCGGGCGGATCCAGCGCGTCGACGTCGAAACGGGGAAGGTCGAGGACCTCTACACCGCCTGCGACGGCCGCCGGCTCTGCGGGCCGAACGACCTCGTGTTCGACGGCACCGGCGGCTTCTGGTTCACCGACCACGGCAAGATGCGCGAGCGCGACCGCGACCGGACCGGCGTCTTCTATGCGCGGGCCGACGGCTCGCGCATCCGCGAGGTGATCTTCCCCCTCGACGCACCGAACGGCATCGGCCTCTCGCCCGACGGGAAGCGGCTCTACGTCGCCGAGACGTGGACGGGCCGCGTGTGGGAGTGGGAGGTCACGGCGCCGGGTGAGGTCGCGACGACCGCCGGCTTCGGGCCGGGCGGCGGCTCGCTCCTCGTCGGCCTACCGGGCTTCCAGCTCTTCGACTCGCTCGCGGTCGACGGCGCAGGCAACGTCTGCGTCGCGACGCTCGCGAACGGCGGGATCACGGTCGTCTCGCCCGACGGTGCGTCGACCGAGCACGTCGCGACGACCGATCCGCTGACGACGAACATCTGCTTCGGCGGGAAGGACCTCCGGACGGCGTACATCACGCTCTCCGGGACCGGGCGCCTGGTCGCGACCGAGTGGCCGCGGCCCGGGCTCCGCCTCGCGCATCAGTAGGAGAGTCGCGCCGGACTCCGACGTCTCAGCGGCAGCTCGCGACGGGCGCGAAGTCGTAGTTGAACCGATGCAGCCCGACCACGTTGCCCTGGACGCCGGAGACCGCGTCCCCCCGGTTGCCGAGGCCGAGGCAGAACCACCCGTCGAGCAGATCGACGAGATCGGCGCCCGCCACCCCGCGATCCCGGAACGCCGGGCCACCGAGGTAGTGGAGCGCGGCGAAGACGCCGTCGCGCTGCGCGAGCGTGTCCATCGGCTCGTTCGCCGTGTCCGCAAGATCCCAGAGCACCGCCCCCACCACCGCCTCGGAGAGGTTGCCGGTCTCCGTGTCGTCGCTCGTGCCGAGGGGGATCGCCGCCTCGGGCGTCTCGATGTCGAGCCGCGCCCGGATCCCGGCGGGCGTGGTGTCGAGGTAGACCTCCGAGCCCTTCACGGTCTGGCCGAAGAACGTCGCGCTCCCCTCGGCCCACGCGAGGCGTGGGTCGACCTGCGCGAGCGGCGTGTGGACGCCGCCGGGGCTGTCGTTGCGCGCGAGCACGTCCTGGTAGAAGTGCCCGTACTGGTGGAGCAGGACGAGGTCGTCGTACTCGTCGGGGTCGGCCGGGATGGAGAGCACGGAGATCGTCTTCGTGTCGCGGAGGTAGCAGGACACGTTCCCGACGCAGATCCCCTTCTTCCCGCGCGTCCAGAGCCACGTGAGGGGCGGGGGCACGACGCCGTTCACGGCCTCCACGAGGAGCGCGGCCTGCACGCCCTGGTCGAAGATGTTGAAGGCCGGACCCGCGCCGGCGGCGGGCGCCGCGATCGCGAGTCCGGTCTTGTCGGGCTCGATGGTCTCGTCGATCACGCCTGAGCGGGCCTCGTACGTGTTGCCCCGATCGTCCTGCACGAGTTGGTGGAGCGTCACGTCGTCGCGCGCCGCCATGACCACGACGTAGTAGCCGGCCCGGCCCGAGTTCGAGAACCGGAGGTCGAAGCTCCCGTCCTGCTCGGTCACGCCCTCCGCGAGCATGGCGTCGTCCGAGGCCCGGTTGACGAGCACGTGGGCGAAGCGGATCGGCAGCAGGGTCGAGGACGTCGCGAGGCCGGTGAGGGTCGGCGCGAAGTCCTCGTAGAGCGCGGTGCCCCGCACGCGCGCCCGGCAGTCCGTGCTGAAGGTCGCCACCTGGACGCCGGCGCCCGACCCTCCGTGGTCCGCGGTGCCCGGCGCGAAGTGGCCGTTGACGGTCTGGACCTCGCCGCAGGCGCGTACGGTCGCCGTGTAGTCGGCCGGAAGGCCACCGCAGTCCGACCAGAAGTCGACGCGGACACGGAACGTCCCCGAGGGCGGGGTGCTCGGCCACGTGACGTTCTCGTTGTTCACGCCGTCGATGTTGCAGGCCGCGTTCGAGTCGAGGTCGAGTACGCCGCCGCTCGATGACATCCGATTGGCCCAGTAGATCTCCGTTCCCGTCGGCTCCAGTACGTGGAGGTCCACGTCCGTGGGGGTGTTCCACGAGAGGCTGACCTGCACCACGCCGGCGCCCACCTGCACCACCGCGAACGAGTGCGAGACCTGGTTGCCGACGTTGCCGAAGCGATCCACGAGCTGGGCGAGGACGTCCACCGGACCGGCGCCCGCGAACGCGTTGTCGAGCGTCATCGAGACGACGACGGCGTCCCCGTCGAGCACTGCCGGGGCCTCGTAGTACCCGACGTAGCCGCCCGCACCCATCACCTGCACCTGCACGCTCTTCACGTCGGCGCCCTGGCTCGGGTCGGTGAGGTGGAGGCGGAGCTGCGCGGACCCGCCGTTGATGAGCGAGCTCGGCGCGTCGAAGGAGGCGATCAGGGGATCGCTCGGGCTCCCGGTCTCGGCCGGCAGCGCACCGGGCAGGAAGAGGCCGCCCGGCATGGTGAGCTGCGGGAGGACGAGCTGCGTCGGCATCACCTGGAAGCGGGTCTGGAACGTGTGCGGCCCGTCAGGTGCGTTCACCTGCGCCGTCAGGTCGCAGCCGCCGAAGTCGCCCACCGGCTGCGTGACGACGAGGGGGCTCGGCGCCGGCCCGTGGGTGGTGAAGCCACCGCAGGCCTCGCCCGACCCGGTGAGCGTGATGTCCGTCGCGGTCGGGAAGTCGACGCGCACGGTTGCGGCGGTGCCGCCCGTCGGCGTCGGCGGGTCCACGGACACGACGGCCATGTCCGCCGTCATGTCGTACTTCGCCTCCGGCACGGGCGGGCAGACATCTGTCCGGGGCTTGCAGACGAACGATATCTTGTCGCGCGAGAGCTTGAAGCCGTCACTCCCCATCGCGGCGAACGCAACCGTCGCGCCGGGACGCGACGGACCGGGACGCGCGCGACGGTGCCGGCCGCCCCCCTTCACCGCCGCCGTCACGATGGAGTACCCCCCGCACGCGGCCTCGGTCGACGGCAGCGTCGGGAGCTCGAGCGTCGCACCCTTCACGCGGAGGCGGCCGATCCTGGTCGGCACCAGGCACTGGTTGACGCACATGCGGACGAGGAAGTCGCAGCTCCCGTTGCACGCGCCGTCGTTGTCGCAGGTCGGATCCCCGTCGGTGCACTCCACCCGCCGGCCGCGACCCGGCGCCACGCCCGTCAGCTGGGCGTAGCAGGTGGCCTGGCGCGCCGCCGCGGGTGTCGCCAGGAGGTCCATGCCGACCATGATGAGCGCTGGGAGGAGCCAACCAAGAGAGCGTCTCATGGTCGGCCTTGTCGGCCGGACTTCGCATGGACATGAGCCTGCCCCAGTCACGGCCGGCAAAGTCTGCCGGGTCCGTCCGAGGGCAGAGAATTGACGTTGACAGCAGGCGCCGCGAAGCACGAGACTCCCCGCTGCGGAGGTCACGCATGAAGCGCATGCTCGTCGCGCTCGGGCTCGCTGGACTCACGATGATGCGTACCGCACCGGCATCGGCACAGCCGCGCCCAGACCATCT
>CAZLYE010000578.1:0-5568 GCA_964562865.1 uncultured Binatia bacterium (SeqCode)
GAGGCCCGCCTGCCGGCCGACATCGCGGAGATCGGGGCGCACGGCGAGGAGGGTCGGCGCGGCGTTCTCGGTCGCCGCGCCGACCGCGATGACGCGGTCCACGCCCGCCGCCCGCACCCACGCGACCACCGCCGGGTCCGCACCGTCGGTCACGAGCCAGTGCTCGCGGTCGCGGGCGAGCTCCGCCGGCACGGGGAGCCGCCGCGCGCGCCCGCCGGCCGCCCCGACGGCGTCCCGCCACGCGGCAGCGTCGACCGGACCCGCGAGCGCGCGTCCGGGCTCGCCGAGCGTCGCCACGCGGACGTCCGCGACGTCCTCCGCCGCGAGCGCGGCGGCGAGCGCGCGGCGCGCGACGTCCCAGCGCGGTCCGTCGGGCTCGCGCGTGCGCATGCTCGGCGCGTCGTCGAGGTGGACGTCGACGCGACGGCCCGCGCGCCCGACGAGGCGCGGACCCGCGGCGGCGACGACGAGCGCCGCGCACGCGAGCGCGCGGCGCCGCCAGCGCGGGTCGACGCGCCGTCGCCGGCGTGCGTCCGCGTCGGACGGTTCCTCCGGCCAGAGGAAGACCGCCGAGACGCGGCGCTCGGCCTCCGCGTCGTGCCGCCGGTGGAGCCACCGGACGAGCAGCACGAGCGGCAGAAGGAAGAGGAGCGACGGCGCGGACCAGTCAGGCATGGCCGAGCGCGCGCACGTGGGAGAGGATGACGTCCCGCCACGCCGCACCGCTCGCGCACGTCGTGAGCGGGATGCCGCTCTTCCGGCAGAAGCTCGCGAGCTCCTCGCGGAGGCCGACGAGCCTCCGCGCCGCGGCGTCCCGCGTGGCGGGTGTCAGGCGGACGCTCCGGCGCTCGCCGCTCTCGGCGTCGCACAGGACGACCTCCCCGCCGTCCCCGACCGCGACCTCGGCGGGCGACTCGACCTGGAAGGCCTGGACGCGCCCGCCGCGGTGGAGGAGCCGCTCGAGCCCGGGCCGGAGGAAGTCGGGGGCCAGGAAGTCGCTCAGCACGACGACGGTCGTCCCGGGCTCGACGAAGTGCCCGCACGCCTCGAGGCACGACGCGCCGCCGCTCGCGCGCGGCGCGAGCTCCGCGAGCCGGGCGAGGAGGCGCACCTGGCTCGCGCGGCCGCGGGCCGGCGGGCACGCGACGTCGAGCCCGGCGCTGAACGCCGCGAGCCCCACCTGATGTCCCCCGTGCGAGAAGAGGTACGCGAGCGCGGCGGCGAGTTGCCGCGCGAGCTCCCACTTGCCGCGGTCGGCGGCCGCCATGGACGCGCTCCGGTCGAGGCAGAGGAGGACGGTCGCGAGCGCCTCGTCCTGGTAGCGGCGCACGAGCGGGCGCGCAGAGCGGGCGGTGGCGCGCCAGTCGACGTCGCGGGCGTCGTCACCGAGCGCCCAGGCGCGGAGCTCGAAGAACTCGAGCCCGCGCCCCGCGCGGAGCCGACGCGGGCTCGTCCCGTGCGGCCGCGTCGCGGCGCCGCGGAGAAGGTGGTCGGTGAGCCGGCGGAGGCGCAGGACCTCGGCCTCCGACACGCCGAGGTCTAGCGCGCCGCCCGCTCCCATTCGTCGACGATGCGCGTGAGGAGGTCGTCCACCTGCACCCCGGCCACCTCGCTCTCGATCGAGAGGAGCACGCGGTGGCGGAGCGCGGGCAGCGCCACGGCGTGGAGGTCGGCGAGGGCGACGTGCGCCCGGCCCTCCGCGAGCGCACGGACGCGGCCCGCGCGGATGAGCGTCTGGAGCGCCCGCGGGCTCGCGCCGTAACGGAGCCGCTCGCGCGCGGGCGCGCTCGACCCGGGCCCGTCCGGCTGCGTCGCGAGCACCAGGTCGACGGCCGCACGCTTGACCGCGTCGGCGACGACGACGTCGCGCGCCTGCTCCATCATCGCCTCGACGCGGCCGGGTGCGAGGAGCGCCGGCAGGGCCTCGCTCGGCTCGTCGTCGAGCGACACGTCCACGATGCCGAGGAGCGCCGCGCTCGACGGGTACGGCACGGTGCACTTGAAGAAGAAGCGGTCGAGCTGCGCCTCGGGGAGCGGGTACGTCCCGTCGAGCTCGATCGGGTTCTGCGTCGCGAGCACCCAGAACGGCGACGGCAGCGGGTAGGCCGCGCCGCCGCTGGTCACCTGCCGCTCCTGCATGGCCTCGAGGAGCGCGGACTGCGTCCGCGACGTCGCCCGGTTGATCTCGTCGACCAGGACGAGCGGGGCGAAGAGTGGCCCCGGCCGGAAGCGGAGCTCGCGCCCGCCGACGGCCCCGTCGTCGACGATCACCTCGCTGCCCGTGATGTCCGCCGGCAGGAGGTCCGGCGTGCACTGGATGCGCGCGAGCGGCTGCCCGATCGACCGCGCGAGCGCCTTCGCGAGGTGCGTCTTCCCGAGCCCCGGGAGTCCCTCGAGGAGGACGTGCCCGCGCGCGAGGACCGCCGTCAGGAGGTCCCGGATCAGCGCCTCCTGGCCGACGATCGCGCTCCGGAGCGCGCGCTCGACGCGCTCGAAGTCGGCCTGGAACGCCTCGACGTCGCGGGCGGTGGTGCCGTGCGCCGCCGTCATCGCGCGGCTCCCACGCGACGGAGGTACGCCGCGACGTACGCGCGGAGCGCGGGCGGGAGGTCCGGCCGCGCGCCGAGCTCGACGGTCGCCGCGGGACGGGCGGCGCCGGGCTCTCCGGAGGCGGCGCGCGGGATGTCGCCCGCGAGCTTGGCGGCGCCCGATCCGTCGGCCTGCCGTCCGTCCGCCCGCGGGAGGTCGACGAAGGACGCGCCGAGCGGCGCGGCGCTCTGCGGGCGGAGGACCTCGTCGCGCGGCGCCGCGCCGCCCGGGAGCGGGCCCGTGCCCGGGCCCGCGGCCGCGCCGGGCGCCGGCAGGGTCGGCTCGCCCGTCGCGGCGTCGCGCGCGACGACCTCGGCCGGCGCCGCGGGCGACGCTCCCGTCCGCGCCGCAGCCGTCGCCGGCGTGCCGGCGGGCCGGCTCCAGGCGAGCGGGTCGCCCGCCGGCGCGACAGCGGTGGCGCTCCGCGCCGCCGCACCCGGCGCGACGCTCGCCGGCGCCACGCGCCCCGGCAGGACGTGCAGGAATCCGCCGACCAGCGAGACGACGAGCGGTGCCGCGAGGTGGCGGAGCCCGAGGTGGAGCCGTCGCGCCGCGAGCCGCTCGCGCCACAAGACGGCAGCCTCGGCCGCGCGCGAGAGGACGAGGTCCGCGGCACCCGCCCGCTCCGCCGGCGGGCGCACGAGCTGATCGACGGCGGACGTCATCAGCTCCCGGCCGTCGAACCAGGCGTCGGCGCGGCGGGCCGCCTCCTCGGCGGGCGCGCGCCCGGCGAGGACGGCCAGCACGAGCGGGACGGCGAGCACGGCGAGCGCCGCGGCCCCCGTCCACGACCCGGCGTGGGCACGGATCGCGACGTGCCACGCCCCACCGGCGAGGACCACGCCGGCGCTCGCCCACACGGCGCGCCGCTCGCGCTCGTACAGCGACTCGATCCAGAGCCGGCGCTGGACCGCGCGAACCAGCACCATGACTGGCAGCGTGACGGGCGCCGTCACGTCCGGATCCATCCGAGCCAGCTCTCCCGGGACGCCCACACCGCGACCGCGAGCCCCAGCTCGATCGCCGCGAGCGCCACGCGCCGCGGCTCGGGGCCGAGCCGGTCGACGGCGCCGGCGAGGGCGACGACCGCGGCTCCGCACGCGAGGGAGAGGCCGACGCCGCGCGCGATCAGTCGCCCGGTCGCCGCGTGGGCGAGCCAGGCGGCGGCGAGCAGCGGGAACGCGACTGCGACGAGCACGCCGAGCCCGAGGGCCCGGGCGCCCGCCCCGGAGCCGAGGGCGCGCGGTCCGGCGAAGGCGATCGCCACTCCCTGCCCGAGCCAGAGCGCGCGGAGCGCGCCGGCCATCGCGACCGATACGTCGGCCCGGTCCGCGGAGCGGCCGAGGAGCTGGGGTCCGAGCCAGACGCCGACCGGCATGATGATCGCGAAGCCCACGAGGAGACCGGTGCGCGCGGCCGTCACGAGCCTCACCCGGTCTGCCTCGCCCGGATGACGATCCAGCCCGCCGCCGTCGTCCCCGCCTCCAGCATGGGCCGGGGCGTCCCGGGTAGCAAGGCCAGGAGGTGAACGTCCGGTCCGAGCGCCGCGGTGAGGTCGGCCGGGAGGGCGGGGTCGGGGACCGCCTCGGGTGCCGGGCTCCACGCCGCCCCCGGGTCGAGGGCGGGGAGCTGGAAGACGTCACCGTCGCGCACGAGGAAGCCGGGACGCGACCGCGCCGGGCCCGTGTTGACGACGCGTACGGCGCCGGCCGCCGCCTCGACCGCGAGCGGCGCCGTCCAGTCGAGCGTCCCCGCGAGCTCGAGCCGGTGCTCCGAGAGGAGGGCGGTCCGCACGGCCACCCGGGTGTCGCTGCCCGCGCTCGCCGTGAGCGCGAGCGTCGTCCCCGGGTCGCCGACCGGATCCGGGACGCCCAACGCGGGCGGGACGTCGATCGCGAGCGCCCGGGGCGCCATCCCGTCGACGGCGAGCACGGCGGCGAAGCGCGCCGTCGCTGCACGGCTGGTCGTCTCCGTCCAGGTGGCGAGCGTGACCTCCGGGCGCGCGCTCCGGAGCGCCGCGACGAGGAGCGCCGTCGCCGCCAGCGGAAGCGCCGGGAAGAGCCACGCGCGACGGATCGCGACGGCACCGAGGACGAGGGCCGCGCCGTAGCCCGCGAAGAATCCGGCGAGCGGTCGTGCGGCGCCGGGGCGTCGCGCGCCGGGAAGGAGCGCGGCGAGCCGAGCCGCATCGGGAAGGCGAGGCGCCGGATGCGCGAGGAGCCGCGCGACGGCGTCGTCCACCGCCACCCCGCCGCGCACGGCCTCGACGAACGCGCCGCCGCAGCCGGCCCGGTCCCTCGCCCGCCCGACCGCGGGTCCGGGCGCGTCGACGAGGACGACGCGGCCGCACCGCCCGAGGTGCCCCTCGAGCGCGCGGAGCTGCGGCCCCTCGAGCCCTGCGAGCATCGCGACGTCGAGCACGAGGACGTCGACGGTCTCGAACGCGCGCGGCGTCGAGGGAAGCGACGCCGCGTCGGTCCCGAGCGCGACCACCCCGTGCCCGGGACGGCGGACGGCGCCCCCGGCCCGCGCCACGACCCGCTCATCGGGCGCCAGCAGCCGGAGCGTCACCGGCACCCGCCGGCGCACCTCGCCCGGTCCCCGCACCACGACCGCGATCCGGTCCGACGTCCCGACGCGCACCGGCAGCCGCAGCACGGCCGCCACGCCCGCCTCGACCCGCCCGAGCGTCGCGCTGTGCAGCGCGCCCTCGCTCGAGTCGACGCGCACCTCCCCTCCGACGTCCGACACCACGCGCACCGCGAGCTCCGTCCACCCGCCGGCGCGCACCACGCCGTCCCACACCGGCACGACGTCGACGCGAAGCTCCGCCGAGGCCACCGCACCTCCACCCGAGAGGATCGCGAGAGCAAGCGACGCCACCGCCCCGCGGCGGCGGAGGCGGGGGCGCCTTGCGAGCGATCTCTCCGCGGCGGAGCGCCCGCCCCAGCGATTCCCGTGCATCCCCGGCCGCCGCGG
>CAZLYE010000579.1:0-4399 GCA_964562865.1 uncultured Binatia bacterium (SeqCode)
GCGGCGAGCGGGACCACGTTCCCGTCGACGTAGCCGCGCTGCTCGAGCTTCGGCCAGTGGGCGCGGTGCCAGCGCTCGATCGGCGCGCGTGTCCATTCGAGGAGCATGCGCTGCATCTGGGGGACGTCGATGCCGTCGCGCGCGATCTTGTGGGCGAAGTCGGGGCAGAGGAGGAGGAGCATGTCGCCCTGCTCCTGCCGAACGAGCACCTTGTTGTTGCCGATCCAGTCGATCGAGTGGGCGAGCACCCAGACGAGCTCCTCGCCCGTCTCCGCCCAGATGTCGGCGATGTCCTGGGTGCCCGTCGCGCAGGCCGCCGTGAGGACGCTGTCGTCCGGCGCGAAGCCCCGTCGTACGTGGAAGGGCGGCCAGGGGCTCCGCTCCTCCCACTCGCCGAAGCAGAGCGAGACGCGTCCGGGCTGCCCGAAGACCGACTTCGAGACCGCGCCGGGAATCGAGCCGCCGACGTTCCGCATGACCAGCCGGAGCGCGCGCCCGATGGTCGCGTTGGCGCGCCCGTTCTGCCCGAGGCAGGAGTACCCGCATTCGATGCCGAGCGTCTGCCGCGCCGGGCCGTTCAGCATGAGCGCCGGCGTCGCGCAGCAGGTCGTCGTGTTGAGTGCGTAGAGGTTGAAGCGGGGCTCGCAGACGGCCTCGACGGCGGCGAGCACGGCAGGGAAGTACGCCGGCCTGCAGCCCGCGAGGACGGCGTTGACGGCGATCTTCTCGACCGTCGCCTCGCCCCGCCGCGGCTCGACGACGCCGACCACGTGGGACGGCCGGAGCGGCGTCCCGTCGAGCATCGCCTGCACGCGCTCCTCGGTCGGCGGGATGACCGGAAAGCCGTCGCCCCAGCCCTGCGACTCGACGAGCTCCAGGACGGCGGCCGGGTCGTCCGCGACGGCCGTCAGCTCGGAGACGAGGGTGCCGCGGGCCATGTCAGTGCTCGGCGGCGATGAGGCCGATCAGCTCGACGAAGCGCGCCCGAGCGATGTCGCGGACCTCGGCCTCCGGGCGGGCCTCCATCGGGTGCGGGAGCACGAGCATCGGCAGGTCGGGGTAACCCTGCGCGCGCGCGGCGGTGCGCCCGAGGTTCTCGAAGACGGCGGTCACGACGACGGCGGCCGGCACGCCCTCACGCTCGCAGACGATCGTGTCGTGGACACTCCACGACGTGCAGGACCCTCACGTACCGAGGCCGACGACCGCCGCGTCGATGCGACGCGCGAAGTCGACGACCTTGCCGCTCTCCACCTCGGGAGTCCCGATCCGCGTCTCCGGATCGAAGACGACGACGTCGCGCACGCCGAGGCGCTCGCGAGCCAGGCGCGCGAGCTCGTCGGCGTACTGGTGAAAGGAGCGCCAGGCGCGGTCGACGCGGATGCCGAGCACCTTTCCGCGGAGCGTTTCGAGACGGCGGGCGAGGGGCTTCGCGTCCGAGGGACCGAGCGCGGCGGGGGACAGAATCTGGATCGTGCCCATGGCGCCTTTTGCAGGGAAGGCCGCCGGCGGGTCAAGGCGCTACGGATTGACGACCTGGGAGACCGCGTTCTGCCCGCGCTGCCAGAGGGTCTGCACGTCCTGGCCGATCGCCACGGCCGCGAGGACGGTGATCCCCGCGATGATCGCGAGGGCGATGCCGTACTCGGCGAAGTCCTGGCCGGCGTCGTCCCGGACGAGCCTCTGCAGCAGACGTGTCATGGCGCTCTCCGTGTTCCAGAGGAGCAATCGGGATGCCGGCCCGGTTTCGGAGCAGCGACGAGGGGTCGGGCGAGGCGCTGCGGCGGGGTTGGCCGCCACGGGGGCGGTTCTGACACAGGGAGCCGCGGCCCGCACAGCAGACGCCGCGTGGCAACTCGCGCGGCTCGCCGGCACGATGGAGCTCGTGCCCTCCGGAGACGTGGAGATCGTCCGCGCGGATTCGGTCCTGCGCCGCCAGATCCTTCTCGTGGTGGTCGCCGTGATCGCCATCGGGGGCCTCGCGCTCGAGGAGCTTCCGGCCACCCTGCAGGTGATCTTCAGGCTCGCCCGCGAGTCGCCGGCCGCCGCCGAGCGGGAGGCGCAGCTCCTGATGGCGCTGCTCCTCGGGCCGATGATCCTCGGGAGCCTCTTCGCCGGGATCGCGACGATCCGTACGTCGGTCGGTGCCCTCCGCACGCGACGCTTCCCGCCGCCCGGGGCGCGGGTGATCCGGGACACGCCGGTCGTCGGAGGCCTCACCGCACGGGTCGTCGGGACGGTCGCGCTCGTGCTCGGCGCCACGCTGGTGTGCGCATCGGCCAGCCTCACGTGGTTCGGCTATCGGGCGGCGGCCGAGCTGAGGAAGGGTTGCCCGCGCGCGGCGAGGACGTCGCAAGAGGCGGTGTCGCCGAGTCCGTCAGCGTTCGGTCCTCGACCCTTGGGCACCTGACGGGTGAACTGACGCAGGAGCTCGCGACCCCCGTAGTTCGAAGAGGGGGACGGTCTCCCCTCGCCGGCCCGACTGCATTCAGAAGCGGCTTGGCGGACGACCTGCTGGCCACCGAGTGGGGGTGCCCGACCGCGTCGCGCAGGGCTCCGCGAGCCCGGTAGCGCAGAACGCAACCCCTCCAGCGCAGATCGGTCACCGCGGGCGACTGAAGCGGCGGAAAAGTATTGACACTTCGACGGTCGGAGTGATTAAGCCCGCGCTGGAGCGCAACTGATCCCTCTTCCATCGTAGGAGATTTCGGAGATGCCGTCCGTTGCGGCCTTGAGGCGCTGCCTCCCTCGGAGAGGGGTGTCCCTCGTCGCGTCGGCTCTCCTCGGCCTGTGCCTCGGCAGCACTGACGCCCGCGCCGTCGCGCTCGGGGATCTGGTCTTCTGCGACCTGAACGGCGACGGTGTCTTCCAGCCTGGAGTTGACTTCGGGATCGTGGGGGTGACGGTGGTGCGCGACTGCGGCGGCCCGCTCGCCACGACCGTGACAGACGCGTCGGGACGCTATGTGTTCACGCGCACGCCCGCCGCGTCGTGCCGCGTCTACGTGGACACTTCGTCTTCGCCGATCGCCGGGCTGACCCTGAGCACTCCGCGGGTGGGCGGGCCGCCGCTTCCCACGGCCGAGCACACGCCGTTTCCCGGCTTTGGGTGTGCCAGCTGTCCGAACGCGTTCGCGACGACGGTCGTCGCCGATGGCGTCTTCGAGACGACCGTCAACAAGTCGTGCAACTGCGCGGATCCCGCGTGCCCGCCCACTGGACCTGACCCGTGCTTCGGCCCGCCACCGTTCGACGGCTACTACGGTGATGATTTCGGCTTCGTGTGCATGACGTCGACGACCACGTCGACCACGACCTCCACCACCTCGACCTCGAGCACGACGACGTCGAGCACAACCACGACCACCACCACGACGACCACGACGACCATGTGTCCCCCGATCCCGTTCCTCAGCCGCACGGAGGGCCGGGTCGGGGATTTCAGTCAGGTGGTGGGCAACATCGGGGCGAACGACGTCGGCGGCAAGTTCCGCTTCGGGATGAGAGTGATGCAGTCCGACGGCAGCACGGTGGCGGCGGACAACCTGCGCCTGGGTCAGGGGACGAGCGTTTTCAACGTCCTGGCGAACACGCTCCACGAGGGCCCCGGGGTCGTCATCAACGGGACCATCGGGAAGCCGGTTCTGCCGCTCACGGCGCCGTACTGCACGATCCCCGACATCACGTGCGGAGGTCCAGACGTCACGGTCCCGCTTGGCGAAACGGTCGGTCCGCTCCCGCCCGGGAGCTACGGACGGCTCACCGTCCTACGCTCCGGGACACTGATCCTCGGTCCGGGCGACTACCAGTTCTGCTCCCTGAAGGCGGCGAGAGCGACGATCACCGTCACGGGAGCGGATCTGACGACGATCAACGTCGTCGGCACCTTCCGTCTGGGCGACGCCAGCACCCTGACCCCGGCCCCGGGCAGACCCATGCCGAGGGTGAACGTCGCCGGGACCTTCGCACGGGTGAGTCGCCAGTCCGTCTTCCACGGCTACCTGTCGGCACCGAACGCCCTCTTCACGATGGGCAGCGCGGCCGAAGTGGCCGGGAGCTTCTGCGCCAGCACGTCCCATTCGGACAAGCACGTGCATCTCGTCTGTCCGCCCACGTCCCCGAGCGGAGCCTTCATGGACGGAGTCGGCCCGGGCTTCTAGGTCGGTCGCAGCGTCGATCGGTCGGGCGGTGGCACGCTCAGCCGAGCTGCCGCTGGTAGCTCGCCATGTCGAAGTAGTCGCGCCACGCCGCGATCTTGCCGTCGCCGACCTCGAAGACGCCGGCGACGGGGAGGGCGATCTCCTTGTCGCCCACCGCGAAGCGGTCGACGCGCTCCGTGAAGACCACGTTCCCGCGGCTCGCGATCGCCGAGACCTCGAACTCGATCTTCGACGCGGGTG
>CAZLYE010000580.1:0-3637 GCA_964562865.1 uncultured Binatia bacterium (SeqCode)
GAGGAGGAGCCCGCCCGGCGCGAGACGCCGCAAGGCCTGCAGGTTCACGTCCCGGTAGCCGCGGAGGCCCGCGGTGAGATCCCGCCGGCGGCGGACGAACGGCGGCGGGTCGAGCGCGACGACGTCGAAGCGGTCGGTGCCCGCGCGCATGAACTCGAAGACGTCGGCGACGACGAACTGCGCACGGGCCGCCGGCAGCTCGTTCTCCGCCCACGCCGCCTCGGCGAGCGTGAGCGCCGGACGCGACGTGTCGACCGACACGACCTCCGTCGCGCCGCCCAGCCCCGCCGCGACGGCGAACGCGCCGGTGTAGGCGAACCCGTTCAGCACGCGGCGCCCGTTGGCGAGCCGCCGGAGGCGCGCGCGCGTCTCGCGCTGGTCGAGGAAGAAACCCGTCTTCTGCCCGTGGAGGACGTCGACGAGGAAGCGGGCCCCCTCCTCCACGATCACGAGCCGCGCGGGTGGCTCCTCGCCCGCGAGCACGCCCCGTGCGCCTCCGAGGCCCTCCTCGCTCCGCACGCTGCCCTCGCTGCGCTCGAAGATGCCGCGCGGAGCGAGGCGGTCCCGGAGCGCGGCGACGAGCGCCGGCGCGAGCCGGGCCGCGCCCGCCGTGAGCAGCTGGCAGACGGCGAAGTCCCCGTAGCGGTCGACGACCATGCCCGGGAGCCGGTCGCCCTCGCCGTTCACGAGCCGGTAGGCCCGGAGGTCGGGCGGGAGCGTCGCCTCCCGCAGCGCGATCGCCTCGTCGAGCCGGCGGCGCACGAGCGCGCCGTCGACCGCCTCGTCCTCGAGCGTCAGCACGCGGACGGCGATCGGCGTCCGCGGGTTCGCGTACCCCGCGGCCACGAACCGGCCGCTCGCCGCGTGCACGCTCACCGGCTCGCCCGGCTCCGCGCCCTCGAGCCCGGACGCGATCGCCCCTGAGAATATCCACGGATGCCCGGCACGCACCGGCCCCTCGCGGCGGGGTTTGAGGCCGATCCGTCGCATGGGAGCGGCTACCCGCGCTCGCCGGATCTGACGAACGTCCCCGAGCGCCCGCCCGTCTTCTTCACGAGACGGATCGCGCCGATCGTCATCTCCCGGTCGACCGCCTTGCACATGTCGTAGACGACGAGCCCCGCGACGGCGACCGCGACGAGCGCCTCCATCTCGACCCCGGTCCGTGCCTCCACCCGCACCCGGCTCTCGATCCGCACGCGGCCGGCGGCCGCGTCCGGCGTGAGCTCGACGTCGACGTGCGAGAGCGGGAGCGGGTGGCAGAGCGGGACGAGGTCGGCGGTCCGCTTGGCCGCCATGATCCCCGCGAGCCTCGCCACCGCGAGGACGTCACCCTTCGGCAGCCCGCCTGCCGCGATCCGGGCGAGCGTCTCGCGCCGGAGCGCCACCTCGCCGCGCGCCACGGCCTCGCGCCGGGTGACGGCCTTCGCCGACACGTCGACCATGCGGGCACGACCGCGCCGGTCGAGGTGCGTGAGTCGGGTCGCACGGGCCATCGCGGCCCGGGCTATAGCAAGCTTCGTCGCCGCGTCGCCACCCTACTGGCGGAGGCCGTCGGGGAGAGGCACGATGACCCCATGGCAACACGCGTGACGCGACGGCGGCGGCTCGGGCGGAGCGGCCCGGAGATCTCGGCGATCGGACTCGGCTGCATGGGGATGTCGGAGTTCTACGGCCCCGGCGACGAGGCGGAGTCCGTCGCCACGGTCCAGCGCGCCCTCGATCTCGGCGTCGACTTCCTCGACACCGCCGACATGTACGGCCCGTACACCAACGAGGAGCTGGTCGGGCGCGCGATCCGGGGCCGGCGCGCACAGGTGGTGCTCGCGACCAAGTTCGGGATCGTCCGCGCCGAGGACCGCACGGTCCGCACGATCAACGGGCGCCCCGAGTATGTGCGCGCCGCGTGCGAGGGGAGCCTCCGACGTCTCGGCGTCGAGACGATCGACGTGTACTACCAGCACCGCGTCGACCCGGCGACGCCGATCGAGGAGACGGTCGGCGCGATGGCGGAGCTCGTCCGCCAGGGCAAGGTCCGCTGGCTCGGGCTCTCCGAGGCGGGGCCCGAGACGCTCCGTCGCGCGAGCGCGGTCCATCCGATCACCGCGCTGCAGACCGAGTACTCGCTCTGGAGCCGGGACCCGGAGGACGCGATCCTCGAGACCTGCCGCGCGCTCGGCATCGGCTTCGTCGCCTACAGCCCGCTCGGACGCGGCTTCCTCACCGGACAGCTCAAGCGCTTCGAGGACCTCGCGGCCGACGACTACCGGCGGATGTCGCCGCGCTTCCAGGGCGACAACTTCCGGAAGAACCTCGACCTGGTCCGCCGCGTCGAGGACCTGGCGCGCGAGAAGGGCTGCAGCCCGGCGCAGCTCGCGCTCGCCTGGGTGCTCGCGCAGGGCGAGGACGTGGTCGCCATCCCGGGGACGAAGCGTCGGAAGTACCTCGAGGAGAACCTCGGGGCGCTCGACGTGCGGCTCGACGCGGGCGACCTGGCGCGCATCGACGCGGTGCTGCCGCGCGACGCTGCGTCGGGGGGCCGGTACCCGGAGGCGATGATGCGGGCCGTCGCACGCTGAACGGTTGCGGCGGTCGGGGGCACTTCCTATAGTCCGCCCCGCGACATGTCGCACGCGAACACCCATCGCGTCCTCATCCTCGGCTCCGGTCCCGCCGGGCTCACGGCCGCGCTCTACGCCGCACGCGCCAACCTGGCGCCGACCGTCGTCGAGGGCCTGCAGCCGGGCGGACAGCTCACGATCACGACGGACGTCGAGAACTATCCCGGCTTCCCGGACGGCATCCTCGGGCCCGAGCTGATGGAGGTCTTCAAGAAGCAGGCCGCGCGCTTCGGGACGCGCTTTCTCTTCGGCGACGTCACGGCCGCGAGCCTCGCGTCGCGCCCGTTCCTGGCGACGATCGACGGCGAGGAGCATCGCGCCGACACCGTCATCATCGCGACCGGCGCGAGCGCCAAGCTCCTCGGCCTCCCGTCGGAGAAGCAGCTCATGGGTCACGGCCTGTCGGCCTGCGCCACCTGCGACGGCTTCTTCTTCAAGGACAAGGACGTCGTCGTCGTGGGCGGCGGCGACACCGCGATGGAGGAGGCGAGCTACCTCACCAAGTACGCGACGCGCGTCCGCGTCCTCCACCGCCGCGACCAGCTCCGCGCGTCGAAGATCATGCAGGACCGCGCGCGGCGCAACCCGAAGATCGAGTTCGTGTGGAACGTCGTCGTGCACAAGATCGTCGGCGATCCCGCGAACGGCGGCGTCACGGGCATCGTGGTCGACGACGCGCAGACCGGCGAGCGTCGGACGCTCGCCACGGAAGGCGTCTTCATCGCGATCGGCCACGAGCCGAACACGCAGCTCTTCGCCGGCCAGCTCGAGATGGACGCGCGCGGCTACATCGTCACGCGCCCCGGCACCACCAGGACGAGCGTCCCGGGCGTCTTCGCCGCCGGCGACGTCCAGGACCCGACGTATCGCCAGGCCGTGACCGCCGCGGGCAGCGGCTGCATGGCCGCGATCGACGCCGAGCGGTTTCTCGAAGCCGAGCACGGGTAGCGGCGTCGGCGCGCGCGGCGCCCGGGGGGCGGCCTCGCGGCTCCCGCTCCTCGGCCGACGGCACACCG
>CAZLYE010000581.1:0-5903 GCA_964562865.1 uncultured Binatia bacterium (SeqCode)
AAGGCCGCGATACGGGGATGCGGCCCGGTTGCGCGGTAGACCTCGCGGGCGGCGAGCAGGGACCCGATCGTCACCCCGAAGACCAGTGTGATGGTCAGGAGCCAACGACGGTCCGTCCGGCTGACCTCTCTCGGCCGCACGGACGGAAGCTAGCGCACGCAGGGCGCCCCGAGCGAGCTTGACCCGGTGCGGCCCCGCCGGTATCGGCCGGCGGTGGTCCGCTTCTCCGTCAGCCAGATCACGACGCTCGGATGGCCCTTCGCGCGCGACGTCGAGGCGTTCGCGGCCGCCGGCGCGCCCGCGATCGGCGTGTCGATCGCCAAACTCGAGCGCGAGGGCGTGGCGAGCGCGGCGCGGCGCATCCGGGACGCGGGGCTGCGTGTCTCGTGTCTCACGTCCTCGGGATTCTTCCCGTTGGGCGACGACGCGGGGGAGCAGGCGGCGCTCGCACGAACGCGGCGACATCTCGACGCCGCGGCAGAGCTGGGTGCGGAATGCCTCTTCGTCCTCCCCGGGGGTGCGGGCGCGCTCTCGTGGGAGGAGGCCGCCGACCGTGCGCGTCCGCTCGTCGAGGCCCTCCTCCCGGCCGCGGAACGGGCGCGCGTGCGGCTGGCCCTCGAGCCGACGAGCCAGCTCCGGATGGACCTCGCGTTCCTGCACACCTTCGACGAGGCGCTCGACTTCGCGGAGGGATTCGGCTCGCGCTGGCTCGGCGTGGTCCTCGAGCTGAACAACGCCTGGATCGAACGGCGGCTGTACGAGAACATCCGCCGCCGGACGGCGGGGATCGCGATCGTCCAGGTGAGCGACTTCAAGGTGGGCACCCTGCGCGCCAGCGAGCGGGTCGTGATCGGTGACGGCGACATCCCGCTCCGCCGCATCTGTCGCGCGCTCGCCGACGCCGGCTACGACGGCTGGTACGACATCGAGCTCCTCGGCCCCGCGATCGAGTCCGAGGGCTACGAGTCGGTGGTCCCGCGGGCGATCGCCCGCTTCCGCGATCTGTGGACCTGAGCGCGGAGAGCCGGGCCCGGGTCGGGGCCGTCACCGGCGGGCTTCTGCCGGCCTCCGTCCGCGTGCAGGCGGGCGCCGTCGGGATCCACTGCCTCGTGTGGGGTGACGCCTCGGCCCCGACGGCGGTCCTCGTGCACGGCAACGGCGGCCACGCGCACTGGTGGGACGCGCTCGTGCCGGCGCTCGTCCCCGGGTGGCGTCTCGTCGCGCTCGACCTCCGCGGGCACGGCGAGAGCGACTGGGCCGAGCCGCCAGCGTACCGGCTCGAGGACTTCTCCGCCGACCTGGCGCCGGTCCTCGACGAGGTCACCGACGGCCCGATCGCGCTCGTCGGCCACTCGATGGGCGGGCGCGTCGCGCTGTGGTTCGCCGGCCGGCATCCCGGTCGGGTCCGTGGGCTCGTCGTCCTCGACAGCCGGATGACGCGGGTCGGCTGGGGAGACGCCAAGCGGTGGCGTGCGCAGGTCGCCAGGAAGCGCCACGGGCGCGGCTATCCGACGCGCGCCGAGGCGCTGGCGGCCTTCCGCTTCGTCCCGCCCGAAACCGGCGTGCCGGACGCCGTGCTCGCGAACCTCGCGCACCACGCGGTGCACGAGCGCGGACCCGGCGACTGGACGTTCCGCTTCGACCGCGCGGTCCTCGCGCTCGACGGCGACGGCGCGGTCGACCTCTCCGGCGCGCTCGGGCGCGTTCGCTGCCCGACGATGCTCATGGCGGGATCGGAGAGCTGGGTGATGGATCCGGCGGAGATCCAGGCGATCGCCACCGCGATTCCGGGGTGCGCGGTACGCGTCTTCCCGGGTGGGCATCACTTCCTCACCGCGCACGCCGCCGCCGTCGGTGGTGCGCTGCGCGAGTTCCTCGACGCCTTGCCAGCGCGCGCGGTCGGGCGGTAGACACCACCGCATCCGGAGAAGGGGGCGTGCATGAAGCTCGACGGCAAGGTCACGATCATCACCGGGGCGGCGCAGGGCATCGGCGAGGCATACGCGCGCCGCTTCGCGAAGGAGGGCGCGCGGGTGGTCGTCGCCGACGTGAACGCCGACAAGGGACAGGCGGTCGCCCGCGACGTCGGCGCCGTCTTCGAGCGCGTCGACGTGTCGAGCGAGGAGGACACGAAGCGGCTCACCGCCGCCGTCGCGGCGCGCTTTGGTCGCATCGACGTGCTCCTCAACAACGCCGCGATCTTCTACGGCATCGACAACCAGGACACGAGCTACGCGTACCTGCGGAAGATCTTCGACGTGAACTACTTCGGCGCGTGGCTCATGTGCCGGGCCGTCTTCCCCCACATGCGCGACGGCGGCGGCGGGTCGATCATCAATCAGTCGTCGAGTGCCGCGTACATGCACCCGGAGTACCCGATCGAGGGCGACCTGCCGTCCTTCCACTACAGCGTGACGAAGGCGGCCATGAACGCGATGACGCACTACATGGCCGGCTCGTGCGGCCGCTTCGGCATCCGCGTGAACGCGATCGCCCCCGGGCCGACGATGACGGAGGCGACGAAGCAGGGCGTCCCGGAGCACATCATGGAGCTCATCATCAACTTCCAGATGGCGATCCATCGGGCCCTGGAGCCCGACGATCTGACGGGGACGGCCGTGTGGCTCGCCTCCGACGATTCCAAGATGGTGACCGGGCAGGTGATCCCCGTCGACGGCGGGATGATCAGGCTCGGGTGACGGCGGGCACGCCTGGTCAGATCACCTGCTCCTCGCGGAGGCGCGCGACGTCCTCCCACGAGTAGCCGAGCAGCTCGGTCAGGATCTCCTCCGTGTGCTGCCCGAACTCCGGCGCGGGGAGCCGGATCGTTCCCGGCGTCTCGCTGAGACGCACCGGGAGCCCGACGACGCGCGTCGTCCCGAACGCCGGATGCTCGAACGGCGTCACGTAGCCGTTCGCGAGCACCTGCGGGTCGTCCGGCAGGTCGTCCACCGAGTTGATGACCGAGAAGATGAAGTCCCCGCCCGCGGCGAGGCGGCGGAGCCACTCCGCCCGCGGCCGGCGGGCGAAGACCTCGTCGAGGATGGCGATGCACTCCCCGCAGTTGGCCATGCGCGGGAGCATGGTCGCGAAGCGGGGATCGCTCGCGGCCTCCGGGATCTCGAGGACCTGGCAGAGCTGCACCCAGTAGCGGTCGGGCTGCAGCATGCTGAGCGCGAGCCACTGGCCGTCGGCGCAGCGGTAGTGGTTCCAGAGCGGGTTGGTCGCGAAGCGGCGCGACTGGCGGGGGAGCGCGCGGCCGAGCATCAGCCGCGCGGACAGCCCGAGCCCCTGGAGCCAGGCCATCGAGCCGAGGTGCGAGGCGTCGACCTCCTGGCCGCGGCCCGTCCGCTCGCGGGCGAAGAGCGCGGCGAGGATCCCGTAGGCGAGCATGACGGCGCCCATCTGGTCCGCGATGCCGCCGGCGATCGCGAGCGGCTCGTCGTCGGGCTCGCCCGCGGAGTACATGATCCCGGAGCGCGCGAGCCCGAGGTAGTCGAACGACGGGGCGGCGCTCTCGGGCCCCTCGGGGCCGTAGCCGGTGGCGCTCGCGTAGACGAGGCGGGGGTTCCGGGCCCGGAGCGTCGCGGCGTCGAGGCCGAGGCGCGCCGCCACGCCCTGGCGGAAGTTCTGGACGAACACGTCGGCCCGCTCGGCGAGGCGGTGCACGATCGCCACGCCCGCCGGCTTCTTCAGGTCGAGCGCGAGGCTCCGCTTGTTGCGGTTGTTCGCCTCGAAGTAGAAGTTCGGGCGGTCCCTGAGATCGAGGCCCTGCGCCCGGAGCACGCCGCGGCCTGGATCGCCGCCGACGCGCTCCTCGATCTTGATCACCTCGGCGCCGAGATCGCCGAGCATGACGGACGCGACGGGACCCTGCTGCCAGATCGTCCAGTCGATCACCCGGATTCCGTCGAGCGGCATCGCCATCCCGCAAGGCTCTCGCACGCCCGCCCGCGCGGACGCAAGCCCCGGAAGGGTCTGTTGACACCGCGCGGCGTCGCGGCTAGCTAGCTCGCTCCGTCTCGGAGGTGATCATGCGCGTGCTGCTCGTCCATCCGAGCCCGCTGATGTTCTCGGAGATCTACCTCCGCCTGGAGCCGCTCGGGCTCGAGCGCGTCGCCACGGCGGTCGCGGCGGCGGGCCACGAGGTGCGGCTCCTCGACCTCCAGGTGCTCCGTCCGCACCACTTCCGGAAGGCCCTCACCGACTGGCGTCCCGAGGCGATCGGCTTCTCCCTCAACTACCTCGCGAACGTCCCGGAGGTGATCGAGCTCGCACGGGAGGCGAAGCGGGTGCTCCCCGACTGCCCGATCATGGTCGGCGGGCACAGCGCCTCGTTCGTCGCGCTGGAGCTCATGGAGCACGCCGCCGGCGCCATCGACTGCGTCGTCCGCGGGGAGGGGGAGGGTATCGCCCCCCGCGTGCTCGAGGCGTTCGCGCGCGGCGCGTCGCCGGAGGGGCTCCCGGGCGTCGCCACCAGCGCCGGGCTCGGAACGCCGCCGCTCCTCGTCCCCGACCTCGCGGCGCATCCGCCGGCCCGGCATCTCACGCGCCGGCGCCGGCAGTACTTCATCGGCGAGCTCGACCCGTGCGCGTCGATCGAGTTCACCCGCGGGTGTCCGTGGGACTGCACGTTCTGCAGCGCCTGGACGTTCTACGGGCGGAGCTACCGGACGCTCTCGGCCGAGGCCGCGGTCGACGACCTCGCGAGCGTGCGCGAGCCGAACGTCTTCATCGTCGACGACGTCGCCTTCATCCGCGGCGAGGACGGGCTCGCGATCGCGGACGAGATCGAGCGGCGGAAGATCCGCAAGCGCTACTACCTCGAGACCCGCGCCGACGTGCTGCTCCGCAACCGCGAGGTCTTCGCCCGCTGGACCCGGCTCGGGCTCCGCTACATGTTCCTCGGCATCGAGGCGATCGACGAGGAGGGCCTGAAGCACCACCGCAAGCGTGTCGACCTCGGGGAGAACGAGCGGGCGCTGGAGGTCGCGCGGCAGCTCGGGCTCGTGGTTGCGATCAACATCATCGCGGACCCGGACTGGGATGAGCGCCGCTTCGAGGTCGTCCGGCAGTGGGCGATGGAGGTGCCGGAGATCGTCAACATGACGATCAACACGCCGTACCCCGGGACCGAGACCTGGCTCACGGAGTCGCGCCGCTTCACCACCCAGGACTACCGGCTGTTCGACGTACAGCACGCCGTCCTGCCGACGCGCCTCCCGCTCGCGCAGTTCTACGAGGAGTTCGTGCGGACACAGGACATCCTCAACCGCAAGCACCTCGGCTGGCAGGCGGTGTACGACGTCTTCGGGATCACGCTGCGGCTGCTCGCCCGCGGGCAGACGAACTTCGTCCGCATGCTGTGGAAGTTCGGCAGCATCTACAACGCCGCGCGGCTGCTCGGCGACCACGGGCGCGACGTGCGCTACGCACTCCGCCTGCCGGAGGGGACGGCCCCCGTGACCGGGCGACCGTCGACGAGCCGGCTGTACGTGCATCACCCGACGGCGGTCGCTGCGGGGTGACGCCGCCCGCGGGCGGTGGTACTACCAGCGCATCCGCCGATGAGGTTGATGCGCTGGCCGAGATGGGTGTTCGGGACGGATGCGGGGTTGCGGCGAGCGCGTCCCACGGAGCGGATGGCCCGCGGCGTCGGTACCCCGCTCTCGTTCGCAGCCCGGCTGAGCCCGCATCGCGTCCGGGTCGGGCTGCCGCTCGCCATCGCGTGCGTCGCGCTCGCACGGCCGACGTCCGCGTCGATGGCCGCTGGCGCGGCGGTCGCGGCCCTCGGCCTGATCGTCCGGGGGGCCGCCGCCGGCCACCTGTCGAAGCACGCAACGCTCACGACGTCGGGCCCCTACGCCGTCGTCCGCCACCCGCTCTACCTCGGGAGCGTCGTC
>CAZLYE010000582.1:0-3336 GCA_964562865.1 uncultured Binatia bacterium (SeqCode)
CGGCCGAGCCACGGTGGCGTGTACCGGTCCATGAGCGGCGACCAGAGGACCTTGAACGCCCACGGCGCCTGGGCGAGCGTCATGAGCCCGACGACGCGGATGTCGAGGTGCAGGCTCCGCATCCAGTCGGGGATGGCGATCGTCACGAGCCCGAGCGGAAGGCCCGACGAGAACGACAGCAGCACGACGGACGCCGTGCGCCACGACGTCATCGCGCTGCCGAGGACGCGGAGGCGGCCGGCGGACCGCGCCGGCGGGCTCGTCACCGACGCCCTCCGATGCTCCACCGCCTGCCCCACACCGTCGACCCTTAACAGCCGGCCGGGCCAGGTGCGAACACCCCTTCCGGTCCGCCACCGAACTTTGGTAAACGACCGTTTGGGAGGAAACGCCGGATGG
This sequence comes from uncultured Binatia bacterium (SeqCode), assembly GCA_964562865.1. Classification (GTDB taxonomy): domain Bacteria; phylum Desulfobacterota; class Binatia; order DP-6; family DP-6; genus CAZLYE01. The sequence continues at coordinate 400 of CAZLYE010000582.1, forward strand.
AAGCCACGCCGATGATCTCCAGCGACTCGCACATCGTCGAGCCGCCCGACCTATGGGAGCACTGGCTCACGCCGGAGTTCCGTTCGCGCGCGCCGAAGCTCGTGAAGGACGAGGAGGGCGGCGACGCCTGGCTCTACAACGACGGCGGCGCACCGGCGCCGCTCGGGCTCGTCACCGTGACGCGGGACCGGCCGCGCGAGGAGCTCCGCTGGTCGGGCGCGCGCTACGCGAGCATCAACCAGGGGAACTTCCGCGGCGACGCGCGGACCGCCGAGATGCTCGAGGACGGCGTCGTCGCCGAGGTCATCTACTCGCCGCAGAGGACGATGCGGCACTTCATGCTCGGGACCGAGGACGACTTCCACCTGGCCGGCATCCGCGCCTACAACGACTGGCTCGCGAAGGACTTCTGTGCGAAGGCGCCGGAGCGCCTGATCGGCATCGGCCAGATGCCGAGCGTCGGCGTCGACGCCGCGATCGCGGAGATGAAGCGCGTGAAGGCGATGGGGCTCCGCGGCGTCCTCCTCTCCGCGTGGCCGAGCGGCAACTTGAACCTCTCCGACGCGGACGACGCGTTCTTCGCGGAGGCGGAGCGCCTCGCCATGCCGGTCAGCATCCACTGCGGGCTCTCGGCGCGCGGCAAGGTGCCCCAGAAGCCGAAGACCCCCGTCGAGGAGAAGATGGCGCGCGGCGAGGCGACGGGCGGGAAGCAGGTGTCGGCGCTCTCGGGCGCCGGCCTCGACACGATGCCGCTCATCATGGGCGAGATCATCCTGACCGGCGTGCTCGACCGCTTCCCGAAGCTCAAGTTCGTCTCCGTCGAGGCGGGGATCGGCTGGGTGCCGTACTACGCCGAGCAGATGGACGACCGCTACGACCGCAACAAGTACTGGGCGAAGATCAAGCTCGAGCGGAAGCCGAGCGAGTACATCCCGCGCAACTGGTGGTTCACGTTCATCATCGACAGCTACGGGATCAGGAACCGTCACGCCGTCGGCCTCGACAACATCATGTGGTCGACGGACTACCCGCACCACGGCTGCGACTGGCCGCACTCACGCCGCGTGGTGAACGACATGATGAAGGACGTGCCGGCCGCCGAGCGGCGGAAGATCATCTACGAGAACGCCGCGCGGCTGTACGGGGTGCGCGTCGGGGAGTGATGCGGACCTCGGGGCGTAGCCGCCGGCCGCCCGCTTCGACTGTCAGAGGCGCCGTCGCCTGACGCGATCGCAGAGGCCGGCTCGTCGGTCCGGACCGCGTGCTCCGACTCGCAAGCCCGCATCCTTTGGCCTTCCGATCCGTTTGTCGGTAGACTCGGCCGACATCTCCGAGAGGAGGCGGCCTGTGGGGACGTGGACGATGCGGATTCTTCGGATGATGGCGCTGCTCCTGGTGACGACCGGGGTCGTGTGGGCTGCCCGGCAGCAGCAGGGCAAGGCGGTTCACGTGACGAACTTCCCCTCATCTCTCGCCGTGAGCGTTCAGAACTTCCCTGCTACGCAGCCCGTGAGCTTCCCTGCAGCCCAGCCCGTGCAGGTCCAGAACTTTCCCGAGGCGCCGCTCGCGGCCACCAGGCCGAGCCAGCTCGTCACGATCCGCTCGACCGGCGCGCTGTGCGGTACGAGCCCGTGGCGCGCGCTCGATCAGCAGGTCAATCAGGACGGGACCCTGTCCGCCTTCGTGGTCCCGGCCGGCAAGGTCCTGGTCGTGACCAGCGTCGACTGGAGGCAGGGATCGACGGGCTCACCCGGAAAGCAGGAGGAGTTCTTCCTGTTCCCGTCCGCCGCCAACATCGACGTCAACTACGCCGTCGTGGACTCCATGAGCCTCGGCAGTTCGGATGGGCGGGCGGGGACCAGCATCGTCGTCACTGGAGTGGCAATCAAGGCGGGGACTCCGTGCTGGGGTGTGAACAGCCTCGGCATGGGCACCGCGGATGCGCTGGTGCACGGCTTCCTCGCCGATGATCGCTGAGCCGCCGTGCCCCGAGGGCTGCCGCCCCCGGAAATTCGCTAGCGGGTCCCGCGGAACCGGGCCCGGAGCACGTCCTTCCGTACCTTCCCCGTCGCGTTCCGCGGCAGTTCGGCCATCACCTCGAGCTGCTCCGGGATCTTCTGCCGCATGACCCCGCGCCCCTCCATGAACGCGCGGACCTCGGCGAGCGTCAGGCGCCCCGCACCGGGCCGGAGCACCACGCAGGCGCACACCCGCTCGCCGCTCTGCGGGTCGGGAACGCCGATCACCGCGACGTCGGCGACCTTCGGATGCGCGGCGAGGTCGTCCTCGATGCCCTTCGCCGAGAGATTCTCGCCCTTGCGGATGATGATGTCCTTCCGGCGTCCGGTGATGCGGAGGTAGCCGGCCTCGTCCCTCACCGCGAGGTCGCCGGTGCGGAGGAAGCCGTCCGCGGTGAAGACGACGTTCAGGGCGGGGTCGAGGTAGCCGACGCAGAGCTGCGGCCCGTAGGCCTCGATCTCGCCCTCGACGTTCGCACCGACGGGCCGGCCCGCCTCGTCGACGATGCGGGCGACGCAGCCGGGCACGGGCCGCCCGTCGGTGCCGAAGCGCTTCTCCTCGGGATCCTCGGGCGCGCCGCTCGTGAACATCGGGCATTCGGTCAGGCCGTAGGAGCGATGGACGACGGCGCCGCCGAACCGCTCCTTCGTCTCGCGCATCAGCTCCGGGGAGACGTCGGCCGCGCCGGACCCGCTGCCGCGCACGCTCCGCACCTTGGCGGAAGAGAAGTTCCTCGCCGTGAACATGGCCTGGAGCACCGCGGGCGGCCCGCCGGCACCCGTCACCTGGTGGCGCTCGATCAGGTCGACGGCCAGCTCCGGGTCGAACCCGTCCATGAAGACGACGCTCGATCCGTGCGCGATCGGGAGCATCACGAACATGACGAGCCCGCCGATGTGCGGCAGCGGAAACTGGAGG
>CAZLYE010000583.1:0-2528 GCA_964562865.1 uncultured Binatia bacterium (SeqCode)
CGGCCGAAGTCGAAGCGCGAAGCCGCGGCGATCGAGCGCGTGCGGAAGATCTGCCTCGCGCTTCCGGGCGCCACCGAGAAGATCGCCTGGGGCGAGCCGACGTGGCGGGTCGGAAGGATGTTCGCGCAGATGGACACGCACCATCACGAGGCGGATCACGTCGCCCTCTGGCTCCCGGCGCGCCCCGGCGTCCAGGAGGCGCTCGTCGACGAGGATCCCGTCCGCTTCTTCCGGCCGCCGTACGTCGGGCAGAAGGGCTGGGTCGGCGTCCGGGTGGATCGCAGACCCGACTGGCGTGTCGTCGCGGCGCTCGTCCGCGAGGCGTACCGCACCGTCGCACCGCCACACCTCGTGCGTCGGCTCGACGCAGACATTCAACCATCCGGTTGACAGATCGCGGCCGTCGTGCGACGGAGGGCGGGTGTCCCGCCCTCCCGACGACGCGCTGAGCCGCACGCTCGTGGCCCTCTCCCATCCGACCCGCCGGGCGATCCTCCGCCGGCTCGCCGGCCGTGACGCCCGGGTGACCGATCTCTCGGCGCCCTTCGACATGTCGCTCGCCGCCGTCTCGAAGCACATCCGCGTCCTCGAGCAGGCGGGCCTCGTGCGACGGACGGTCACCGGCCGCGAGCATCGCCTCGCCTTCGACGCGCGGCCGCTCCGCCCCGTGTCGGCGTGGATCGCCGGCCAGCGGGGCGCCTGGGAAGCGCGCCTCGACGCCCTCGAAGCGGTCCTCGTGAAGCGCGGCGCCGCGCAGCGAAGGGGCTGAGGCATGGCCGACGAACGCGTCGTGATCGACCGCGTCCTCCCCGGCTCCCCGGAGGAGGTCTACGCCGCCTGGACGACGCCGGAGACGCTCCGCCTCTTCATGTGCCCGGGCGACATGACGGCGCCCGTCGTCGAGGCCGACGTCCGCGTCGGCGGCCGCTTCCGCATCGTCATGCGCGGCGAGCGCGACGTCGAGCATCGCGGCGAGTACCGCGTGCTCGAGCCCGGCCGCCGCCTCGTCTTCACGTGGGCGTCGGCCGAGACGGGATGGGCGCCGACGCTCGTCACCGTCGAGCTCTCGCCGCACGAGGACGGAACGCGCCTCGTCCTCGTCCACGAGGGCCTCCCGACGGACGAGGCCCGCGGCCGGCATCGACGCGGCTGGAGCAGCATCGCCGAGAAGCTCGCCCACCACGTGCGACGGAAGGAGCAGGCATGAGCAACCCCGATCATCCGGTCGTCTCGCGCGACGAGTGGCTCGCCGCGCGCGTCGCGTTCCTCGCGAAGGAGAAGGAGTTCACCCGGCTGCGGGACGAGCTGAACCGCCAGCGTCGGCAGCTCCCGTGGGTGAAGGTCGACAAGGCGTACGCGTTCGACGGCCCGCGCGGCCAGGAGACGCTCGGCGACCTCTTCGGCTCGCGGAGCCAGCTCGTCGTCTACCACTTCATGTTCGCGCCCGAGTGGGACGCGGGGTGCAAGAGCTGCTCGTTCTGGGCGGACAACTTCGACGGCATCCCCGTCCACCTGGCGCATCGCGACGTGAGCTTCGTCGCGATCTCCCGGGCGCCGATCGCGAAGATCGAGGCCTTCAGGCAGCGGATGGGGTGGAGCTTCGAGTGGCTCTCGTCCTTCCGGAGCGACTTCAACTACGACTACGGCGTGTCGTTCACGCCCGAGCAGATGGCGGGCGGGAAGCCCGTCTACAACTACACGCAGCCGGAGACGAGCATGACGGACCGCGAGGGCGTGAGCGTCTTCTGCAAGGACGCACGCGGCACCATCTTCCACACGTACTCGGCGTACGCGCGCGGCATCGACCTGCTGAACTGCGCCTACAACTACATCGACCTCGTGCCGAAGGGGCGCGACGAGGAGCGACTCCGGTTCACCCAGTCGTGGGTCCGCCACCACGACGCGTACGAGGACTGACCTACAGGTAGCCGAGCGCCTTCAGCCGCTTCACCGTCGCGGGATCCATCCCGGCGCCGTCCTTGAGCGCCCCGATGGCTTCGACGAACGACGCGTGCTCCGCCGGGAACCGCTGGTCCCCCGCCGTCAGGATCTCGATCGCCCCCGGCACGTCGTTCACGGTCTTCGCCTTGTCGGCGAGCGAGCGGTAGAGCGACGCGCTCACCTGCTTCGGATAGGCGGCGGCGAGACGGTCGAGCTCCTTCTTGACGTCCGTGCCCTTGCCGCTCGTCGCGAGCGCGTCGAGGCGGATCTGCTCGAGGCGCCACGCCGCGGCGGGGTCCTTCTTCACCGCGTCCTGCGCGAGCCCGTCCTCCGCCACGCGGATCGCCTTCGGCATGTCGCCGCCGTTCAGCGCCGCCCGGGCGTCGTTCTCGTAGGTCGTGGATCCGCCGCCGCCGCCGCAGGCGGCGAGGACGAGGAGCACGAGCCAGCGATGCATGGCGGGCCTCTTACCACGTCGTCCGGCGGATCCGGAAACCTTGCGCGGACCACACAGCATCGCGCCGGGATGGGCGGGTGGGCGCGCTGCCATGGTTCGCATTCAAAGCCCGAAACAGGGTAAGACAAGC
>CAZLYE010000584.1:0-5316 GCA_964562865.1 uncultured Binatia bacterium (SeqCode)
CCCGCTGCGGGAGGGAACGGCCGCCGCTTGGGGGCGCCTCATCGGCGCCGTGGGGGGGACCCCCGCGCCCCGCTCCGCGTCCACCGCCGTCCGCCTACCGCGTCCCCGTGCCCCGCGGGCGGGCGACGTGCAGCGTGACGCGCGTCCCGACCGGCGGCGCGAGCCGCGTGTCGACGGTCACGCGGTCGAACTGCTGGAGGAAGCCCGTGCGGTGCTCGATGACGGAGGCGGGGTCGTGCACGAACCCGACGAGCGCACTGTCCACGGCGGCGAGGAAGCGCCCGTCGGGCAGCACGTGCGATCCGGTGTAGACCCACTGGCCCCGCGGCAGCGTGTCGTCGCCGGAGCGGACGAGATCCGCGAGGTCGACGGTCGTGCGACGCCCGTCGCCCCCGATCCACGCGAGGTGGACGTCCACCGAATCGCCCTCGGCCGGATCCGGGTCGAAGTGCTGCTGCGGCGCCTTCGCCTTGTCGGGGTCGAGCCCGATCAGGATGCAGGCGAGGTTGAACTCGTGCGCGTTCGCCCGCACGCGGATGAGGCTCTCGTAGGCCTTGAAGGCGTCGGACGTGACCGCGAGGAACTCGAGCGGTGGTGCGTCGCGGAGGATCACGCCGCGCACGGCGAACCGCTGCCGGGGCCGGTCGAGCTTCACGTGACCGATCACGTAGCGCCCCCGGCCACGATCCTCGATCGGGGGCTTCTGCACGAACGCGCCGGGCTGCGCCGGCACGCGAGGCGGCCATGCCGCCGCGAGCACGCCGGCGAGGAGGAGCGCGCGCGTCGGCCGCATGCGGTCCCCCCTAGCACGAAGCGAGTGCGTGGGCACGGCTTCCGGCGGACGGGCTTGTGATTCGTCGAATGGCGTTGACAATAGGAAACGAAAAGATGAACTTCGGCTCCCCGTGAAGCGGCAACGAATGGCGTCGGCACGCATCGCAGTCGGGAGCGCCGAGCGCGGGCGACGGGCGGACGGCGCCGGCGACGTGCACGTCCAGGAGTTCACGGTCTCGTTCCGCTATCCGGTCTACTTCACGGCCGACGCGCTCGACCCGGCCAACCCGACGCTCGTCGACGCCATCGCGCACGCGGAGCCGGAGCGACGGCACCGCATCTTCGTGGTCGTGGACGGCGGCGTCGCGGCTGCCCGGCCGGACCTCTGCGCGACGTTCGCGCGGTACGCCGGTGCGCATCCGCACGCGCTCGAGCTCACGGCCCCGCCCGAGGTCGTCCCGGGCGGCGAGCGCGCGAAGAACGACCCGTCGGTCACCCAGCGCCTGCACGCGCAGCTCCACGCGCTCCGGATCGACCGGCACTCGTTCGTGGTCGTCGTCGGCGGGGGCGCCGTCCAGGATGCGGCCGGCTACGCCGCGGGGACCGCGCATCGCGGCGTCCGCATCGTCCGCCTCCCCACCACCGTCCTGTCGCAGGGCGACGGCGGGGTGGGCGTCAAGAACGGCGTCAACGCGTTCGGCACGAAGAACTTCATCGGGACGTTCGCGCCGCCGTTCGCGGTGGTGAACGACATCCGCTTCATCGAGAGCCTGCCGCGGCGCGACCGGATCGCGGGCATCGCGGAGGCCGTCAAGGTCTCGCTGATCCGCGACCGTCCGTTCTTCGACTGGCTGGTCGACAACGCGCCCGCGCTCGCGGCGCTCGAGCGCGACGCCGTCGCGGAGATGATCCGGCGGAGCGCCGGGCTCCACCTCCGCCACATTGCAACCTCGGGCGACGCCTTCGAGCACGGGAGTGCCCGCCCGCTCGACTTCGGCCACTGGGCCGCGCACAAGCTCGAGACGCTCAGCGCCTACCGCCTGAGCCACGGCGAGGCGGTCGCGATCGGCATGCTCCTCGACGCGCGCTACTCGGTCGAGGCCGGGCTCATGGACGAAGGTTGCCTCGACGCGATCTCCGAGCTGGTCGACCGCCTCGGACTGCCGCGGTGGGACGACGCGCTCGATCTCCGTGGCCCGGACGGCTCGCCGCGGATCCTCGAGGGGCTCGCGGAGTTCCGTGAGCACCTGGGCGGCGAGCTCACGATCACGCTGCTCGAGGGCATCGGGCACGGGATCGACGCACACGTGATCGAGGACGCCTTCGTCGCGCGCGCCGTCGAGTGGCTGCGCGAGAGGCAGGCGCGCCGGTGATCGTCCGGTCCGCCGGCGGGCCGCACCTCACCTACTGCACGAACATCCACCCCGGCGAGACCTGGCCCGAGGTCCGCACGAACCTCGAGCGCTTCGTCGTCGCCGTGAAGGAGCGGATCGCGCCGGGCGAGCGCTTCGGCGTCGGCCTCCGACTCTCCGGCGTCGCGGCGCGCGCGCTCGCCGAGCCGCGCGAGCTGGAGGCGCTCCGCACCTTCCTCGACGCCAACGGCCTCTACGTCTTCACGATCAACGGCTTCCCGTACGGCCCGTTCCACGGCACGCCCGTGAAGGAGCGCGTGTACCTCCCCGACTGGATGGAGGACGAGCGGCTCGCGTACACGGACGGGCTCGCGCACCTGCTCGCGGCGCTCCTCCCGCCGGGAGTCGACGGGACGATCAGCACGGTGCCCGGCGCGTTCCGGCCGCGCGTCGGGTCCGCTGCGGACGTCGCGCGCATGGTCGACCGGCTCGTCGCGCACGCGGCGACGCTCCACCGGATCCACGCCGCGACGGGGCGGATGATCGCGCTCGCCCTCGAGCCCGAGCCGTGCTGCTTCCTTGAGACGATCGCCGAGACGGTCGCGTTCTTCGAGGAGCACCTGTTCGCAGCTCCGGCGGTCGAGCGCTTCCGGCGTCTCGCCGGGCTCGGCGCCGCGGACGCGGCGGCCGCGCTCCGCCGCCACCTGGGCGTCTGCCTCGACACCTGTCACGCCGCGGTCGAGTTCGAGGAGCCCGCTGCCGCGGTCCGCGCGCTCCGCGCGGCGGGGATCCGGATCGCGAAGGTCCAGCTGAGCGCGGGGCTCCGCCTCCGCCGTCCCGACCGCGACACGCTCACGGCGCTCGCGCGGTTCGACGACGCGGTCTACCTGCACCAGGTGGTGGAGCGCGACGACGGCCGGCTCACGCGCTGGCTCGACCTGCCCGACGCGTTCCGGGCGGGCGCCGCCGCCGGCGGCGAGTGGCGCGTCCACTTCCACGTGCCGGTCTTCATGGAGCGGCTCGGCATGTTCGAGAACACGCAGCCGATCCTGGCCGCGTTCCTGGCACTCCAGGCCGCGGAGCCGATCTCCACGCACCTCGAGGTCGAGACGTACACGTGGAGCGTGCTTCCCGAGGAGCACCGGGCCGGCGACGTCGTCACCGCCGTCGCGCGCGAGCTCCGCTGGGTGATGGAGCGGCTGGGCGCATGACCGCGCGCGTCGCGCTCCGGCTCGGCCGGGTCTCGAACCTGCCCACCGTGTGGACGAACGTCCTCGCGGGCATGGTGCTGACCGGCGCGGCCGTCCGGCCGGGGCCGTTCGCCCTCCTCGTCGTCGCGCTGTCGCTCTTCTACGTCGGCGGGATGTACCTGAACGACGCGTTCGACCGCGACCTCGACCGCCGCGAGCGACCGGAGCGGCCGATCCCGTCGGGTGAGGTCTCGGCCTCGACGGTCTTCACGGCCGGCTTCGCGCTCCTCGGAGCCGGCACGCTGCTCCTCGTTCCGCTCGGCCCCGCGGCCGTCGGGTCGGGGCTCGCGCTCGCCGCCGCCATCGTGTGGTACGACCTCCGCCACAAGACGGACCCCTTGAGCCCCGTCGTCATGGGGCTCTGCCGCGTCCTCGTGTACCTGACCGCCGCGGTGGCCGTCGCGCCCGAGCTGCCGCGCCCGGTCGTGCTGGGGTCGGCCGTCCTCCTCGCCTACCTCGTCGGGCTCACGTACGTCGCGAAGCAGGAGAACCTGACCGAGGTGGCGAACCTCTGGCCCGTCGCCTGCCTCGCCGTGCCGTTCGCGTACGCGGCGCCCGGCGCCGTCGTCCATCCGGTCGCCGCCGCGATCGGGCTCGGGTTCCTCGCCTGGGTGATCGCCGCCCTCGCGCGGCTCGCGCCGAGCGCGGGCCCCGACATCGGGGGGGCCGTGGTGCGACTGATCGCGGGCATCTCGCTCCTCGACGCGCTCCTCATCTCGGGACGGGGTCGGCCCGCGCTCGCGGCGGTCGCCGTGGCGGCGGTGCCGCTCACCCGCTGGCTCCAGCGGCACGTCCCGGGGACGTGAGGCCTCGCGCCTCGGGACCAAGCGGCGAGAGGTGCAGGCAGCGACGTGCCAATCCGAGACGCGACCGAATCGCCCGGCTCAACGCCGCTCACCGCCGTGCATACGGGAGCCACCCCGGGCCCCGTGGAGTCGATTGGCCGGCTCGCCCGGCAAGCCCCTGGAAGAAGCCGGTGGACCCACGGACGGATGGCCGCGCCCGTACATCGGTGGAGGAGGCGGCGGCTGGCGCTGTCCGACACCGTGCTGGCCGAACGCCGGCCGTGGCGCGGTGAGCGCCGCGTGAGGACCGCTCGGCGGGGAGACGATGCGAGATTCGGGCGCACGCCTCGACGGCGCTTCGAGCCCGGCAGCGCGGAGCGATGCGGAATTGTCGCGGGGAGGACGCGTCGCAACGACGGGCCGGTCGACGACGCCTCGCGGTGGACGCAGGCCGTGACCTCCCACGGGAGTGAGGCTGGCGGGCGCCGGCTGCACCGGAAGCCGCCCGTGTGCGGTCTCGAGGTGGCGGGCATCGACCTCGCGCGCCCGGAGGAAGTCTCCGTGCACCCGCCCGAAGCGATCCCGTGGGGCGGCGATCACCGCATTCCTCACGCCGGCGTTGCGGGAGACCTCGACGTGCTCGACGCGCGGACCGCCCCAGCCGCCCCACCACGCCACGCCGACGAACCCGGGCGGGCCCCACCACGGGAAGAGCGGCTCGCCCCAACCGAGTGCGACCCACCCGACCAGGGGACCGCCGACGCCGAAGGCCGCCCCGAGCGCGGGGCCGCCGACGAAGGTCACCAACGCCGGCGCATACGGCAGTGCCACCACGGGTGGCCCGGGTGCCCACGCCCAGAATCCGTTGACGAACACCCAGCGGCCGTAGTGATAGGGCGCCCATCCCCACGGGGCGCGATCGACCCACGTCCACGTATACGAGGGATCCCAGATCCAGCTCCCGGTCGAGTACGGAGCCCAGTCCGCACCCACACCCTGAGGAATCCAGACCGAGCCGTACTCGGGCACGACACGCCACGAGCCGTAGTGGTCGAGATCGTCGGCGCCGTAGACGTCGGGCGGCATGTACCGCTCGCTCATGGCATCCACGAGATGGTCCGTGCGATCCGAGTTCCATCGGTCCCACGCGTCGGG
>CAZLYE010000585.1:0-2729 GCA_964562865.1 uncultured Binatia bacterium (SeqCode)
CTGGTCGAGGAAATACGCGAGCGGATCGGCCTTCGGGCTCGTGAGAAACTGGTAGCGGCCCTCGAGCCCGACGCGGTCGGCCTCGGCGCGCGTCAGGAGGTTCGACAGCTCGGCGATCCGCTGCCCGCCGACCTTGTGCTCGCGGTCGACCGCGACGTTCGGATACCGGCTCGCGAAGCGATCGAGCGCCTGCTCGGCGCGCTTCACGCGCTTCTTCGCGTCGCCGAGCTTCCGCGCGAGAAAGCCGGTCGCGACCACGTCCGTCGCGTGGCGCACGTCGTCGTTCGCCTCGATGTAGGCCTGCGCGTGCGCGCCGGCGAGGAGCGCGGAGAGCGTCGGGCTCGGCGTGACGAATGCGACGTCGATGAGGTCGGTGCCCTGCACCTGCTTCACCGAGAGCCAGCGCATGTACGTGTCGAGCAGCTTCGGATCGACACGCGCCTCGGCCTTCGTCCCATTGGCCGTGGACACGAGGACCGCGTCGAGGCCGCGCGGCTTGAACGGCCCCTGCACCTTGTGCCCGATCGTCAGCGAGCCGCTCCGGTGGGTCGCGGGCTCGAGGAACGCGGGGTTGTCCGCGAGGCCGTAGCTCCGGATCACGCGCTCCGCGAGGTCGCGGCTCTGGAGCGCGGTCGCCTGCGTACCGACGAACGTCAGCGCGGCGCGCTCGCTCCGGTCGGCGTCGTCGAGGCTCAGCACGTTGCTCTGGAGGCGCAGCTGGATCGGCGACTGCCGGCCCACCTGGAGCCGCGCCCGCGCCGTGTAGCGCCGCGGGGTGACGAACGTCACGAGGAGCGACAGGAGGACCGTCGCAGCGAAGCACGCCGCGACGAGGCGGGCGTGACGGCGGAGGACCGCGAGGTAGTCGTGGAGCCGTCGTGGGCGCTCCTCCTCGAACGCCACGTCGATGGCCGGGTGCGGGAGCGCGGGATGCATCTGCTGCCGCTCGGGGAGCCGCATGTGCGCCGCCATCGTCGGACCTCCTCAGAAGACCAGGACGTCTCCACCGACGCGGAACAAGTCGCGCACGGCATTCCAGAAGCCCCACGGCACGAGCCGGACCGTCGACGCCGGGACGCGCACGACGTCACCGTCGGACATCACGACGTCCTGCACCTCGCCGCGTGCGATCGCGTCGAGGTCGACGGTCATGATCTCCCGATCGCCGCCCGCGCGCTGGATCGTCGCGTGGTGGCGGTCGGCCGCGAACTGCGGCCCGCCGGCCGCCGCGACCGCACCGGCGACGGAGAGCCCGCGCGTGACGGGGTACGACCCCGGCTTGCCCACCCATCCCTCGACGCTGACGTTCCCCGCCGGCTCGACGCTGATGACGTCGCCGGGATGGACCGGAAGGATGGTCGCGCCGCGGGCTCCCGCGGGCGGGTGGAGGAGCGCCTGGAGATCGAGGCTCACGGCCTCCGCGTCGGCCTTCCCGTCACCGTCGCCCCCGGCGGGCATGAAGCGGACGATGCGCCCGGCCTCCTTGTTGGGCCCGCCGGCCGTCCAGATGAGGTCGGTGACGGTCGCGCCGGGTCGGGTCACCGGGAAGACGCCCGGATGCTCGACCGCGCCGACGACCGCGACCGTGCGGCTGCGGTACTCGATGACGGTGACGCTCACCTGCGGGTTGCGGAGGATCCCGCGGCTCACGAGGCCGCGCGCGATCGTCCGCTCGAGATCCGGCGGCGTCAGACCGTCCGCGCGGACCTGGCCGAGATAGGGCAGCGTGATGTCGCCCGTCCCGCTCACCCGGATGCCCTGCTGGAAGCTCGGCGTCCCCGCCATCGGCGCGATGCTCCCGGCGGCGCCGCCGTCGTTCGGACGCGAGGCGACTGGCGCGGTGTCGACGAGGTCCGGGATCCGGATGTCGAGGAGATCGTCGGCGCCGATGCGGTAGCCGCTCGCGCCGCCCTGCGACGAGCGCGCCGCGACGAGCGCCGCGACGCGCGCGCCGTCGTCGGTGCCGGGAACGGCGGCGGCCGCACGGGCGTCCGTCGGACTCGGCGTCGGGGGGCGCGCGGGCTGGCGCGGCGCGCACGCGGCCATGCCGAGCGCGACGACCACGACGGCCGTCACGCCGGCCGGGATGGTCCCGCCACGCGTTTTCGCCGCCGCATCGTCGCCGGACCCGCGCGCCGGCTTTCGGGCGCAGCGCGCCGCGACCGTCCGATCGGTGGGATCCGACGCCGTGGCGGAAAAAGGGCTGACCGGTCGCGGGAACACGATGCCTGGATCCTGGACGCGCCGTCACAAACGGCGACGCGCAAGGTGGGATTACAGGCTGTCTAGCGTGCCGGCTATCCCCCACCGCTGTGATGAGGGCCATCCGGCAAGTAGGGGAGCGAACGCGCGCTCGCCGGATGACGGGCTGCGTGGAGCGATCTCGCGCCACGGTGGGCCCGTCCGTCGCCTCTCCCCGGGAGGGGCGAGCCGATCAGTTCGGCAGGGGAGTCAGGTCGAGGAGCGTCGGCGGAGGTGCCGCGGGGGCGGCGGGGCGCGTGAGGACGGCGCCCTGGGCGGCCCCGAGCGTGACGGCCGTGCGCTGCGTGCCGGTGAGGTCCGTGTACGTCCCGCCGAGCTGGAGCGTCAGCTGGCTCCCGCCGGGCGGGTTCACGAGGACGGTCCCGCCCGCGAAGTCGCGGCGGAGGACGCCGTTCCAGCTGTACCGGCCCCCGCTCGCGGCTCCGAGCGCGACATCGTAGCCGTGCCACCAGTCGCCCGGCGAGCCG
>CAZLYE010000586.1:0-3200 GCA_964562865.1 uncultured Binatia bacterium (SeqCode)
CGCCCGCTCGGCGAGGCGGCCCGCGCCGCCCGCGAGCGACGCGATCTCGACGGCGACGGCGCGGTCGGGCGCCGGCTTCAGGTGCGCCGGGTTCCCGTCGTACCAGCCGCCGTAGAGGCGCCAGACGTTCCGGACGATGAACTCCGGCTCGTCGTAAACCGGATGCAGGTACGGCCGCTCGAGGAGGTGGGCCGGCGCGCGCACGGTGTGGAGCACGTCGTCGAGCCGGGCACCCGCGTTCATGAGCGCGAGCGTCTGGTCGTGGAGCGACTCGAGGAGCTCCGCGGTCTCCGTGAGCGCCCGCCGCACGCGGTCGGCGCCCACGATCGGCATGCCGTGGCCGGGGCAGAGGACCGTCGCGCCGAGCGCGTCCATCGCGCGGAGAGCGCGTGCCCAGTCGAGCGGGTAGCGCTGCACCTTCTGCGGGTTCCCGCAGTTCGGCGACGCCCAGATGAAGAGGTCGCCGGTGCAGAGAATGCCGCGCTCGGGGAGCCAGACCCAGGTGTGGTCGTCCGTCTCGCCGCGGTCGTGATGGAGCCGGAGACGGAGCCCGCCGACGTCGAGGTCGAGCGACGTCCGGTACGTCACGTCGGGATAGCGGTAGTCCGTGGGCCACTCGAGCCCGGGCATGCGGAACTGCCGCGCGTTGATGATCGCGTTGTAGCCGGCGGTCAGCTTGTAGCGGTCGAAGCGCGCCGGGACGGCCTCGTGGGCGACGACCGTCGGCGCCGGCGCGCCGGCCGCGCGCGCCTCGTCTTCCCAGCGCGGGACGCCGAACACGTGGTCGACGTGGCCGTGCGTGTAGACGACGGTGTGGACCTGCCGCCGCGTCCAGCCGCGGATCGCGTCGTGGATCTGGTCCGCGAAGAAATGGCTCCCGACGTCGATCAGGACGAGGCCCGCGGCCGTGTCGAAGGCGGTGACGTTCGCGAAGCTCGAGACGAACGCGACGCCGGGCGCGATCTCCTCGAGCTCCTGGAGGGCGGCGCCGACGGGATTCCGGTCGTACGTGGACGATCGTCCGTTCCAGAGCTTGTCCGCGACCTCGAGGACCCGTCCCATCACGTCACCAGGTTCCCGGCTCGAACATGCGGTCCTGGCGCATCCACCGGCGCTTCAGGATCTCGCGCTGCTCGGGATGGGTGAGGATGTAGAGGTCGCGCCGGTCGATCGCGCGGACGACGCGGCGGGCGACCTCGTCGGGCGCGATGACGCTCCCGACCATCGCCGCGTTGTCCGGGATCACCGGCTCCTCGCCGGGGTTCCGCAGCGCCGCAGGCCGGTTCACGACGGAGTTCTGGTTGATGTTCGTCTGGACGATCATCGGGCAGAGGACACTCACGCCGATGCCGTGGTCGACGAGCTCGCGGTGGAGCCCCTCGGTGAGCCCGACCACGGCGAACTTGGACGCGCAGTAGATCCCGAGCCAGCGCATCCCGACGAGCCCGGCCATCGACGCCGTGTTGATCACGTGGCCGCCCTGGCCACGGGCGATGAGGCGCGGGACGAACGTCTCGATGCCGTGCACGACGCCCCAGAAGTTGACGTTCATCGTGTACTGCCAGTCGGCGTGGGTCGACGACGCGATCTCGCCGAACGTCGCGACGCCGGCGTTGTTGCAGATCACGTGGACGGCGCCGAAATGCCGCTCGGCGGCGTCGGCGAGCGCGCGTACGCTGTCGAGCGACGTGACGTCGGTCCGCACGGTGAGGACGTCGGCGCCGCGCGCGCGGAGGTTGCTCGCGACGGGTGCCATCGCGTCCTCGCTCAGGTCGGCGAGGACGAGGCGTGCGCCGCGTGCGGCGAACGCACGCGCCATCGCGGCGCCGATCCCGCCGCCGCCGCCGGTGATGACCGCGACCCGTCCGCCGAGCTGATCCATGTCGAGGGCCTCCTCGGGCGACCTACTACCGCGACGCCGGGGCTCCTCGCCAGGCTGGCACGTCGCCGGACCGTCGCGTACCATGCGGAGACATGAGGACATTGATGGTCGTGCTCTCGCTGGTGGCCGGGCTCGCCCCCGCGTTCGCCGGTGACGAGGCGGGCGCGCCGTACACCGGTCCCGTCCAGGACCGGAGCCGCATCTGCATGATGCAGGACAGCGTGCAGCCGAAGCCCGGGCTCGCCCACGAGTACGAGGGCAAGACGTACTGGCTTTGCTGCCAGATGTGCGTGCAGTCGTTCAGCGCGGACCCGGACCGGTTCGCGCACGCGACCGACCCGGTGGACGGCGCGGTCGTCGACAAGGCGACGGCTCCGGCGTACGCGGTCCGCGACAAGGCCTTCTACTTCAGCTCGAAGAAGAACCTCGAGACGTTCGCGAAGGACCCCACGCGCTTCATGCATGGCGGGTGAGGCGGCCCAAGTCCAGGCCCAAGTCCGAAAGGGGGACGATGATGATGCGGAGAGCTTCTCTGATCCTGCTGCTCGCGGGGCTTCTCGGGGGCGTGCCGGCGCGTGCCCGCGCGCACGACATCGGCAGGGATTTCGGCCTCGCGGGCGCGTCGGTGGGCCTGAATCTCCTGTACACGCCCCCGAAGCTCTTGACGGCGTTCACCGGCTTCCTCGTGGGCACGGCGACGGCCGTGTTCACGGGCTGCGACGTCCGGTCGATGTACGCGGTGTGGGTC
Organism: uncultured Binatia bacterium (SeqCode); assembly: GCA_964562865.1. GTDB lineage: Bacteria > Desulfobacterota > Binatia > DP-6 > DP-6 > CAZLYE01. The sequence goes on from CAZLYE010000586.1 coordinate 2,631, forward strand.
CCGACGGTGACGGGCACGTACTTCATCACGCCGGCCCACCTCGAAGGAGAGAAGCCGATCGAGTTCCTCGGCTCGCACTATCCGGCCGTGCTGACGTGCGCGCCGGAGCTCGAGCGACCCGACGGTCGTTGCGCCACACCGCAAATGGCGCCGCGTTCGATGAGCTGACGGGTAGACAGTCGTCGCGCGCGGGTGTAGGCGGCGAGGGTGACCTCCGCCTCGCCCGCGCCGAAGGCTCGCCGCCCGATCGTTCCGTTTCTCCGGTTGCCCGAGCAGGGTGAGCCGTACCTCGTCGGGCAGCGGTGCGCCGCGTGCGGCGCCGTCTACCTCGGGTCTCGCCGCGCCTGCTCGAAGTGCATGACGGCGGGCAGGTTCGAGGAGATCCCGCTGTCGCGGCAGGGCACCCTCTGGGTCTGGTCGATCGTGCACCAGTCGATGCCCGGCGTCCCGGTCCCGTACGTCGTCGGCGTGGTCGACCTGCCCGAGGGCGTGTCCATCCGCTGCAACATCATCGACGTCGAGCCCGATCCCGCGAAGATCCGCTTCGGCATGCCGGTCGAGATGACGACC
>CAZLYE010000587.1:0-13596 GCA_964562865.1 uncultured Binatia bacterium (SeqCode)
CCAGGCGGCGGATTCGCTCGCGGCCGCCGTCGAGAACCTCGACGCCGACGCGGCAACGCTCGCAGCCCTCCTCGCCCGGCGGCGGGTGCGGCCAGGGCTCAGACATCTCGTGCTGCCTCCGCTCGCGGCCGCCTTTCGACCGCTCGCCGCCCGCGGTTCGTGGCGCCGCGTCCGGCTGCGCTGGATACTCTGCGTGCTCGAGGGCTATCGCGCGCTCCTCGCCTGGGCGAAGGTCTGGGAGCTGCGCCTCGCGGAGGCGTCGACACCACGGTGAGGGTGCCGCCGTCGTACAGCCTCCTCCGCGCGGGCGCCGTGCGGGCGGCGATCCGGCGCGACCTGGTGGCAGAGCTCGGTCCGTGGCTTCTCGCCCCGCGCCTCGTCCTTCCCGAGGGCGCCGAGCCGCTCCCCTCCGGCCGCGGGGCGGCGTATCGCGTGGCGGTGGGGAGCGGGCGTCGGGTCGTCGTCCGCGTCTTCCGTCGCGGCGGGCTGATCGCCCGCTTCGTCCGCGAGACGTACCTCGGGCTCCGGCCGCGGCCGCTGCGCGAGCTCACGCTCACGGAGGAGGCGCGCCGGCGCGGGGTGGCCGCGGCCGAGGTGCTCGCGGCGCGCGTCGAGGGCCGTCTCGCCTACCGGGGTGTGCTCGTCACCTCGGAGGTCCCGTCGGCCGCGACGCTGCTCGACGCGCTCCGGCGCGCGCCCGACGGCGCGGCGCGCGAGCGGCTGGCCGCCTCCGCCGGGCGCGCGATCGCGACCCTGCACGCGGCGGGCGTCTTCCACGCCGATCTGAACCTGACGAACATCCTCGTGCACCCCGGCCCGGGCGGCACGGCGATCGCGCTCCTCGACTTCGACCGCGCGCGTCTCCGGAGCGGGCCGCTCTCGCCCGCCGCGCGGCGACGGAACCTCCGCCGCCTCGCACGCTCCGCCGCGAAGCTCGACCCCGCGCGCCGGCTGGCCGGCGCCGCCGAGCGCCGTGCCTTCCGCGAGGCGTACGTCGGCGACGGTCCGGGGCGGGAGGCGCCGTGCGCGTCCTGATCGTGCTGCCCGGCGCGCTCGGCGACGTGATCCGGGCGCTGCCGCTGCTCGGCCGTCTCCGCCGGGGCGCGCCGCACGCGACGCTCGGCTGGGCCGTCGAGCCGCCGTCGGCGCCGATCCTCACGAGCCACCCATGGCTCGATCGGGTGCACGTGTTCGACCGCCCGAGGGGCCTCTCCGCGCTCCCGCCGTTCCTCCGCACCGTGCGCGAGGCGCGCTACGACGTCGCGCTCGACCTCGGGCGCGGTGTGAAGAGCGCGTTCTTCGCCCGCGCCTCGGGGGCGACGGAGCGCATCGCCTTCGCGTCCGAGGACGGCCGTGAAGCCGGCTGGCTCCTCGCGACACGGCGTCTGGCACCGCAGGGCCCGGGGCGGTCGAAGCTCGAGCAGTTCCTGGAATTCGGCGACGCCCTCGGGCTGCCGGCGGCACCCGTCGACTTCGGCCTCGCGCCGACCGCCGAGGAACGCCGGGACGCCGACGCGCTCACCGCGGGGCTCGACGGCCCGCTGGTCGCGGCCTGCGTCGGCTCCTCGTGCCCGAGCCGGCGCTGGCTCCCCGACCGGACCGCCGCCGTCCTCCGGGCGCTCCGGGCGCGTCACCGGACGAGCGCGATCCTCCTCGGGACGCCGGCGGACGCGCCGTTCGCCCTCGCGACCGTGCGCGAGACCGACGGCGGCGTGCGCGACCTGGTCGGTCGCACGACACTCCGGCAGCTCCTCGCGCTGCTCGCGCGCGCCGAGCTGGCCTTCGGCCCGGACTCCGGGGCCCTCCACCTCGCGGCGGCGGTCGGGACGCCGGCCGTGTCGCTCTGGGGTGCCACCAGCGCGGCGCGCTCGGCGCCCTTCGGGTCGGAGGCGCTCGCCATCGGGGGCAGCGCGCCGTGCGCGCCCTGCTTCCTCCGCGACTGCCCGATCGGGCGCGTCTGCATGCGGGACATCGCCGTCGACACCGTGGTGGCGCGGTCGGCCACCGCCCTCGCGCCGGCGCGCGCGCGATGAGGCCGGGACACGTGCCCTGGCGAGCCGAAGGGTGGAGCGGCTGGGTCGATCCCGCGGCCGGCGTCGATCCCGGCGCCTGCCTCTCGGCGGCGGCCGACCGCGACGGCCGGGCGTCGCGCCACGCGCGCACCGTTCGCGTCCCGGCCGCCGGGGGTGCGGTGTTCGTGAAGACCTATCCCGAGCCCGGCGGCTGGCGCGCCACGCGCGCGTTCCGCATGGGCGAGGCGCTCCGCGCGGCGGGCCTCTGCGCCCCGGCGGTGGTCGCGGCGGCTCGGCGCGCGGGCGAGGGGCTCCTCGTGACGCGCGACGCGGGTGGCGACGAGCTGACCGCAGCCGTCGCGGCGCGACGGACGGTGCTCGCGGCGAAGCGCGCGCTCCTCCGCGCGCTCGGCGTCGAGGTGGCGCGCCTCCACCGTGCCGGCTTCGTGCACGGCGACCTCGTCCCGCCGAACGTACGGCTCGTCGCCGGCGCGTTCGTCTTCCTCGACAACGACCGCACGCGGCGGAGTCGGCTGCTCGTGCGCCTCGTGGGACGCCGGAACCTCGTGCAGCTCGGGCGCTTCGTCGTCCCCGGAGTGACGCTCACGGACCGGGCGCGCGTGCTCGGCGCGTACGCGGCGGAACGCGGGCTCTCCCGCCGGACGCGCCGACGGCTCGCCCGCTGGCTCGTGCGGAAGACCATCGCCCGGCGCTGCACGATCGACGGCATCCCGGACGCGACGGCGGCCCGGGTGGGATTTCGCGAGCTCATGCGGAGCGGCGGGCCCTTCGACCGATGAAGCGCGCCGTCGTGACGCTCGGCCATCCCGATCACGCCGGGATGCTGCGGGCTCTAAGGATCCTCGACGACGAGGCGCCGCGCCACGGCTGGACGCTCCGCTTCGTCCTCGCCGGACCGCATCCGCTGGTCGCGCGCGAGGGCCTGCCGGCGGACCGCGTCGGCTACCTGCCGGCGCTCCGGCGCTGGCGGAGCCTCCCGGCACGGCTCGCGCTCCCGGCCGCGGTCGTGCGCCTCGCCCGGCTCGCGCGCGGCGCCGACGTCCTCTACGCGTGCACGTTGTCGAGCTTCCCGTACTGTCTCCTCGCCGGGCGGCTCGCGCGCGTCCCGCAGGTGGTGCACGTCTACTCGAGCTACGGGGACGGCGCCGCGTACCGCAAGCACCTCCTCGGGCGTGCGCGGCACGTGATCGCCCCGTCGGCCGACTCGCTTGCGCTCGCCCGGGACGCGGTCGGGGGCTTCGGGCCGGGGACGCGCGCCCGTGTGGTCTACAACGGGATGGACCTCGAGCGCATCGCCGCCGCGGCCGCCGCGGCCGACGGGCACGCGCGCGGGACCGGCCCGCTCGTCGGCATGGTCGGGAACCTCGATGCCCGGAAGAACCCGGCGCTCCTCGTGGACGCGCTCGCCGCGGTCCGTGCCGCCGTGCCGGACGTCCGCTGCCTCCTCGTCGGCGCCTTCCGGGACCCCGCGTACGAGGCGGACGTGCGCGCCCGCATCGCGGCCCTCGGACCGGGCGCCCGGGTCGACGTGACGGGCTTCCTCCCGAATCCCTTCCCGGCCGTTCGCGCGCTCGACGTCCTCGTCCACCCCGCGCGCCGCGATCCCTTTCCGCTGGCGCTCCTCGAGGGCATGGCGCTCGCGCGCCCGATCGTGGCGAGCGCGGTCGGCGGCATCCCCGAGATGATCGAGGACGGCGTGAGCGGCGTCCTCGTCCCGCCCGACGACGCGCCGGCACTCGCGGCCGCGCTCGTCGCCCTGCTGCGCGACCCGGGGCGGCGGGAGCGCCTCGGCGCCGCGGCGCGTGGCCGCCTCGCGACGCGCTTCTCACGCGAGGCGTTCGCCGACGGCATGTTCACGGCCTTCGAGGAGGCGGCGGCTCGATGACGCCCGACGTCTCCGTCGTCGTCCCGACGTACAACCGCGCGCACTGCCTCCGGGAGAGCCTCGCGAGCCTCCTCGCGCAGGAAGGGGTGACCCTCGAGGTCGTGGTGGTGGACGACGGTTCGACGGACGACACGGCGTCGCTCTTCCGCGACTGGCCGGATCCGCGCCTGCGGTACGTTCCGCGGCCGCACGCGGGCATCGCGGCGGCCCGGAACGCCGGGATCGCGGCGGCGCGCGCGCCGTACGTCGCCTTCCACGACTCGGACGACTGCGCGCTGCCCGGGCGGCTCGCGCGTCCCGTGGAGTTCCTGCGCGCACATCCCGACGTCGACCTCGTGATCCAGAACGGCCGCATGCTCCCCACCGAGGATGCGCTCGCCGAGCCCGAGGCGCCCTGGATCGCCCCGCGCGTCGCGCGCGCGCTCGCCGCCCGCCCGATCGGGGTCGCGGAGGTCTTCCGGTGGAACCTGGGTCAGCTCCAGGGCATGTGCTTCACCCGCCGGTGCCTCGACGCGACGGGCCCGCTCGACCCGAGCTTCGCGATCCTCGACGACCTCGATCTGGTCCTCCGCGTGACGGTCCGTTTCCGCGCCGTGTTCCTCGACGTCCCCGCGTTCGCCTACCGCCGCCATCCGGCGGGCGTCGCCCGGGACCGGGAGAAGGTCCGGGAAGAGGCGATCCGGCTGGCCGACAAGCTCGCGCACGAGCACCCCGACGCGCTCGACCGCCTCGGACGCACCGCGTTCGTGCGCCGCCAGGCCCGCCGCTGGGCACGCGTCGCGAGCAGCCGTGCGCGCGCGGGCGATCGGCGGGGCGCGGACGCCGCCCTCGCGACGGCGCGGCAGCTCGACCCGCACAACCTCGGCCATCGCCTGCGCGCGCTCTGGCTGGCGCTGCGCGGCCGGGACTGATGCGCCTCGCCTTCATGCACCGCCGCCTCGCGGGCGGCGGCACGGAGTCGGACCTCCGCCGGATGGCGACCGGGCTCGCCGCGCGCGGGCACGAGGTGCACGTCTTCTCGGCGCGGACCAACGCGTCGCTCCCCGGCGTGACCGTCCGTCGCGTCCCGACGGTCCGCGCGGGCCGGCTCGCCCGCCTGCTCTCGTTCGCCGCGCTGGCGCCGCGCGCGGTCGCGCGCGAGCGCTGGGACGTCGTGGTGGGCTTCGGCCGGACGCCGCGACAGGACGTGGTCCGGGTGGGCGGTGGCACGCACCGGAGCTACCTCGCGCGCATGGAGCGCGCCGGGCTCCGGCCGTCCGTCCGCGGGCCGTATCACCGGGCCGTGCTGTGGGTCGAGACCGCGGCGTTCGCCCCCCGCGGCCATCGCCGCGTCCTCGCGGTCTCCGGCCAGGCGGGTGACGAGGTCGCGACTGACTACGGCGTCCCCCGCGAGCACATCGCCGTCGTCTACAACGGCGTCGACCTCGCGCGCTTTCACCCGGCCGAGCGCACGACCTCCGGGGCGGCCGAGCGGCGCCGGCTGGGCGTGCCGGACGGGCAACGTCTCTGCGTGGCGGTCGGGAACGGCTTCCGGCGCAAGGGCTTCGACCTCCTCCTGCGGCTCTGGCGCGAGGCGCCGCCGCGCGACACGATGCTCGCCCTCGTGGGTGACGACGAGCGACTCGGACGCTGGCGGCGCGAGGCCGCAGACCTCGGCGGCACGGTGATCGTCGCGGGACCGCGTCCCGACGTGGAGACGGTCTTCGCCGCCGCCGACGTCGCCTGCGTCCCGTCCCGGCAGGAGGCGTTCGGGAACGTGGTGCTCGAGGCGTGCGCGGCGGGCGTGCCGGTCGTCACGAGCCGGCGCGTCGGCGCGGCCGAGCTGCTCGACGGCGCCCTCGCGCCGCTCGTCGTCGAGGACCCGGAGGACCTGGACGCGCTCGGGAGCGCGCTGACGCTCGCGCTCGGCCCTGCCGGCGAAGCGCTCCGGCGCACGGCGCGGGCGCGGGCCGAGGCCTTCCCGTGGGACACGCATCTCGCGCGGCTCGAGACGTTCCTCGCGGAGGTCGCGCGTGGCGGTTAGCGCGCTCGTCGGCGCGGACGAGGAGGGGCGGATCGTCGACGGCCCGCTCCGCGCGCGGGTCGCGCCCGGCGTCGTGCTCGGGGCCACGGTCGCGGCGGACGGCGATCCGGATCACCTGCTCACGAGCCCCGACTGCAAGATCGTCAAGCTGCAGCCGAAGGTGATCGTCGGACGGATCGTCACCCGGGCGGGCGTGCTCTACGTGAAGCGCTACAACGTCTTCGCCTGGCGCGTGGCGCTCGCGAGCCTCTGGCGCCGCTCGCCGGCGTTCGCCGCATGGGCCGGCGCGCAGACGCTCGCGGCCCACGGCTTCGCCACCCCCGAGCTGGTGGCGGCCGTCGAGTTCCGTCGCGCCGGCGTGCTCCGTCGGAGCTTCTTCGTCACGCGCGAGGTCCCCGGTGCACTCACCGCCGACGCGCGCTGGGCGGCGATCCTCGCCGACCCCGATGCGCCGCGGCGCCGTGGGGCCCGGCGGGCGTTCGCACGGGCGCTCGGCGATCTCTTCCGCCGACTGCACGCGGCGGCGCTCTACCACAACGACCTGAAGGACGTGAACGTGCTCGTCACCGGCGCGCCGGCGTCTCCCCGCTGCGTGCTCCTCGACCTCGAGCACGTGCGCCCGCTCGGCCGGATCACGCGCCGCCGCCGCCTGAAGAACCTCGTGCAGATCGCCCGGACGCTCGGCCCGCACACGAGCGCGGCGGACCGCATGCGCTTCCTCCGGGCGTACCTCGGTCCGGAGGCGGTGCCGTCGGAGCGGAAGGCTTGGGCCCGGGCCGTCGCCCGCCGGGCGGCGCGGAAGGACCGGCAGCGACCGGTCGCCCCGGACGGGCCGAGGCCGAGCGTCTCGTGCACGATCGTCTGCCAGAACGAGGAGGCGAACATCGTACACTGCCTCGAGACCGTGGCGTGGTGCGACGAGATCGTCGTCGTCGACGGCGGCTCCACCGACCGCACGGTCGAGCTCGCACGCCGGTACACGGACCGGGTGCTCTCGCATCCGTGGCCGGGGTACCGTGCGCAGAAGCAGTTCGCGCTCGACGCCGCCCGGTGCGAGTGGGTACTGAACGTCGACGCCGACGAGCGGGTCACGCCCGAGCTCGCCGCCGAGATCCGTCGCACGCTCGCGTCGCGCGTCACCGTGAACGGCTTCGCCATCCCGCGCCTCGTCTGCTACCTCGGGCGCTGGTGGTACCACGGCGGCTGGTATCCCCGCCGCGTCCTCCGTCTCATGCGCCGGAGCGCGGCGAGCTGGGGCGGCGTCGACCCGCACGAGCGCGCCGAGGTGACGGGGCACGTCGCCACGCTCGAATGGCCGATCCTTCACTACACGTACCGGGACGTGTCGGATCACCTGCGCAGCATGAACAAGCTGACGGCCGTCGCCGCCCGCCAGCCGGGCGTGCTCGGCGGCGCGGGGATCTCGCGCCTCGTCATCGAGCCGGCGTGGCGCTTCGTCCGCGCCTGGGTCCTCCGGCTGAGCTTCCTCGACGGGTTCGCCGGCCTGTTCGTCTCCGCGACGGGGGCGTTCTACGTCTTTCTCCGCTGGGCGAAGGTCCGCGAGCGGCGCGAGCAGGAGTGGAAGCGCCCGCCGCTTGACCCTCCGGGGGCCGGCTCCTAGAACCGACGCGCGACATGCGGAACGCGCTCACGATCGACGTCGAGGAGCACTTCCAGGCACATGCCTACGAGAAGGTCATAGACCGCTCCGCGTGGGAGCGGATGCCGAGCCGCGTCGTCCGGAGCACGGAGCGGGTGCTCGACGTCCTCGCGGCGCACGGGACACGCGCCACGTTCTTCGTCCTCGGGTGGGTCGCCGAGCGCCAGCCCGGGCTCGTCCGCGCCATCGCCGCCGCGGGCCACGAGGTGGGAACCCACGGCTACGCGCACCAGCTCCTCTACCGTCAGAGTCCCGACGAGTTCACGGCCGACCTCGAGCGCTCGCTCGTCGCGATCCGCGCCGCGCTCGGCGGCGACGGTCACCTGCTCGGCTATCGTGCGCCCGGCTTCTCGCTCACCGAGGAGACGCTCTGGGCCCTCGACATCCTGCGCGTGCACGGACTCGTCTACGACGCGAGCCTGCAACCGCTCGAGATGCGGCGGGCCTCGACGCTCCGCGGGGGCAAACGATGCGGGGTGGCGGGCGCGAGTCGGTTCGCCGCGCGCGTCCGCGACGGGCTCTGGGAGTTTCCCGCGAGCACCGTCCGGCTCGGCGGACGGAACTGGGCGGTAGCCGGCGGCGGCTGGTTCCGTCTGCTGCCGCTCTGGGTCACCCGCCGCGCGATCGCGCGAATCAACGCCGAGGGGCACCCCGCGGTCGTCTACCTCCATCCGTGGGAGCTCGACCCCGGAGAGCCACGCCTGCCCGGGGCCTCGACGCTGGCGAGCCTCCGCCACCGCCTGAACGTCGGGCGCACCGAGGAGCGCCTGCGCCGGCTCCTCGCCGGCGGCGAGTTCGGGCCGCTGCGGGAGGTCTTCGCCGGGCAGCTGCGCGCGGCGTGAGCGTCTCGGTCGTCATCGTCAACTGGAACGCCGGCCCGGCCCTCGACGCGTGCGTCGCGAGCTGCTTCGCCGACGGCGCCGCCGGGCGCGACGTCGTGCTGGTCGACAACGCGTCGAGCGACGGCAGCGCGGCGGCGGCACGGGCCCGGCACCCGGGCGTGCGCCTCCTCGAGACGGGAGCGAACCTCGGCTTCGCCGCCGCAGCGAACCGCGGCGCCGCGGCCGCGAGCGGCGAGGTGATCGTCTTCCTCAACCCCGACGCCCGCCTTCTCCCCGGAGCGGTGACGACGCTCGTCGACGCGCTCCACCTCGTCCCGGGCGCGGGCATCGCGGGCGGCGCCCTCGTGGACGAGCGCGGGCGCTGGCAGCCGGGATGGGCCCGCTTCGACCCGGTCGCACACCTCCTGCTCGACACGACGCCCGGTCGGATCGCGAGCCGCTTCCGCCGAGCGCCGTACCGGGTCGACTGGGTGTACGGCACGTTCATGGCCGTGCGGCGCGACCTGTTCCGCCAGCTCGAGGGCTTCGACGCGCGGTACTTCGTCTACGGCGAGGACCTCGACCTCTGCTATCGCGCGGCGCGGCTCGGCGCGCGCACGGTCCACGTCCCGGCGGCGCGCGCGGTCCACGGCCCGAACGTGAGCGCGGCGCAGCGCTTCGGCACGGGCCGCGAGGCCGAGGTCGTGAAGGGGGAGATGCGCTTCTACGCGGCCCGGCGCGGCCCGGGAGCGCTGCGCCTCTTCCGGACGGTCGCCGCGTACAAGTTCGGGCTGAAGAGCGCCCTCGCGGCGGCAACCGGCCACGGCGTCTCCGCGGCAACCTACGGACGGGTCGTGCGCGCGTGCCTCGCGTTCGACCCGCGCGAGGCGCCGGGATGACCTCGGCGCCGGCGGTGACGATCGCCGTCCCGTGCCGGCGCGACGAGCCGGCGCTCGGCCGGACGCTCGCCGCCGCGGCCGAGAGCTGGCGCCGCGCGCACGGAGCGGCCGGCGCAGCGCTGGAGGTCCTGATCGCGCTGAACGGGGGGGGCGGCGACGCCCCGCTCCGCGACGCGCACGCCTTCGCCGCACGCGCCGGTGTGCCGCTCGTCGAGGTGGACGTCGACCGGGGCGGGACGACGGGGGATCTCCCCGCGGCGCCGCTCTCGGTCGCCGCGCTCTCCACGCGGCGCGCCGGGAAGCCGATCGCGTGGAACATCCTCCGGCAGGCGGCCCGGGCGCCGATCGTCGTGTTCATGGACGCGGACGTCTCCTTCGCCCCGGACGCGCTCGGCGTGCTCGTGGACGCGCTCGCCGCGCACGCAGAGGCCGTCGTGGCGTCCGGCAAGACGACCTGCGCCCCGCGCCCCGGCGCCTTCGAGGCGATCATGGCAGCGCCCTACGGCGTCGACTTTCCGAACCTCTCGCCGCAGCTCTACGCCGCCCGCCGTGCGGCGCTGCCGACCGCCATCCCGGAGGACCTCCTCGAGCCCGAGCACTGGATCGAGCTCGTGCTCGGCCCCGAACGGATCGTCCGCGTGCCCACGGCGTGGGTGGCCGTTCGGCTGCCGGGAACGCTCGCCGACTTCTTCCGGCAGCGGATCCGGATCGAGATGGGGAAGGTGCAGATCGCCCGCGAGTATCCCGGGCTCACCGGGCGCGTCGCACCGCAGCCGCGGGCCGGCGCGGCGCTCCGGAGCCTCGATGCCGCCGGGCTCGCGCGGCTCGCCGCGTACCTGGCGCTCCGGAGCGCGGCGCATGCGGTCGCCTGGTGGCGCTACCGGCGCGGCGAGACGGCCGGAATCTGGCGGCAGGCGGCGACGACGAAGACCTGGGGCACGGGGTGAAGGTCGTCTTCCTCGTGACGCGCTTCCCGGCGCCGCCCTGGCGCGGCGACCAGGTCCGCGCCTACCACCACCTGCGGTTGCTCGCGCCGCGGCACGACATCACGTGCGTGGCGCTCGTCGCGCGCCCGCCGGCGCCAGCTGCCCGCGCCGAGGTCGAGGGGATGGGCGTGCGCGTCCGGATCGTGCGGCTCGGGCCGGTCGGCGCCGTCGCCTCCCTCGCGCGCGGCCTCGTGGGCGACGGGCGGCCGTTCCAGGTGCTGCTCTACGCTCGACGCCGGGCCCGGGCTGAGGTCGCGACGCTCGCCGCGGACGCGGACGTCGTCCACGCGCAGCTCCTCCGGACGCTCACCTACCTGCCGGCCGCGCACCCGCCGGCCACCGTCGTCGACCTGATCGACGCGCTGTCGGCGAACTTCGCGCGGCGGGCCGCGACGGAGCGGGGCCCGCTCGCTCCCCTCGTCGCGCTCGAGACGGGCCGCCTCGCGCGCGCGGAGGCGGCGCTCGTGCGGAGCGGGACGCCGTGCCTCGTCGTGTCGGCCGCCGAGCGCGACGCGCTCGGCGGGGCGCCGAGCATCCGCGTCGTGCCGAACGGCGTCGATCCGCGCGCTTTCCCCTACGTCGACGGGCGTCGCGCGCCCGCGCGCCTCGTCTTCGGCGGGAACCTGGGCTACTTCCCGAACGTCGACGCCGCGGTCTGGCTGGCGAACGACATCCTGCCGCGCGTGCGCGCGGCCGTGCCGGACGCCGCGCTCCGACTCGTCGGGGCGCGGCCGGCGCGCGCCGTCCGCGCGCTCGGGGCGGCACCCGGCGTGTCGGTCGCGGCCTCGGTCCCGGCCATGGCCCCCGAGCTCGCCGCGGCCACCGTCGCGCTCGTCCCGCTCCGCGCGGGGTCGGGGCTCCAGAACAAGGTGCTCGAGGCGATGGCGGTCGGGACGCCCGTCGTCGCGACGCCGCGGGCGCTCGCGGGGCTCGAGGTCCGGGCCGGAGAGCACGCGCTGGTCGCCGACGACGCGGCGGGGCTCGCCGCGGCCACCGTCGCGCTGCTGGGGGATCCGGCGCGCGCGCAGACGCTCGCGCGCGCGGCCCGCGCGCTCGTCGAGCGCCGCTACCGGTGGGAGGACTCGGCGGCGGGCGTCGAGGCCGCGTGGGGGGACGCGGCCCGCGTGCCTTGAACGGGCGCGGCCTTCTGCTATGTCGCGGTCGGTGTACCGGCGCGACGGAGGATGGCGCCTACGCTGGGCGATCCTGGTCGCGGGCGATCTTCTCGCGGCCACGCTCGCCTACCTGCTGGCGTTCATGTTGCGCGCGAGGGTTCCCCTCCCGCTGACGCAGGGGTACCTGCCGGCGCTGCGCTTCGCCGAGGTCCACCATCACTGGCCGGAGATGCTGCTCGCGCAGGCCGGCGTGCTCTACTTCCTCGGCCTGTACGAGCCGCACGCCCTCCACCGGCCCCGCGACCACCTGGGCGCGGTCGCCGCCGCAGCCACGCTTCAGGCGCTCGTCCTGATCGCGGTCTACTTCTTCCGCCAGGACCTCCTCTTCCCGCGCTCGATCTTCGTGGTGTTCGCCGGTCTCAACACCGTGCTGCTCGGGGCCTGGCGGCTCGGGAGCCAGCCGCTCATGGGGAGCTATCCCCGCCGCCGCGTGCTCGTCGTCGGCACGAACGCGGCCGCCTCCGAGGTGATCTCCACGATCCGCGGGCAGCACTGGCTCGGGATGGACATCGTCGGCGCCGTCGCGGGCGACGGCGCCACCTCGGCGGCCGCCCTCCGCGACGTGCCCGTGCTCGGGCTGCGCGACGACCTGCCGGCCATCTGCCGCCAGCACGACGTCGACGAGGTGATCATCGCCTCGGATCCCGTGTGGCAGGACCACCTCGTCGACTCGCTCAGCCGCGTCGAGGGTACCCGCGCGCGGATCTGCGTCGTCCCGTCGCCCTACGAGATCCTGATCGGACGGACCGAGCACCTGCGCCTCCACGACATCCCGCTGATCGAGGTGATCCGCGAGCCGGCCGGCGGCGGGGCGAGCGTGGCGAAGCGGGCGTTCGACGCGGCGCTCGCAGCGCTCCTCCTCGTCGCCGGGCTGCCCGTCATGCTGCTCGTCGCGCTCGCGGTCCGGCTCACGTCGCATGGGCCGGTGCTCTTCCGGCAGGAGCGCGTCGGGAGGGACCGGCGCGTCTTCACCATCATCAAGTTCCGCACCATGCACGTCGGGGCGGAGCAAGGTACCGGGCCGGTCCTCGCGACGGAGAACGACCCGCGCGTCACCTGGCTCGGACGGTACCTCCGGGCGCTGCGGCTCGACGAGCTGCCCCAGCTCTGGAACGTGCTCCGCGGCGACATGAGCTTCGTCGGGCCGCGTCCGGAGCGGCCGGAGTTCGTCGGGGCGTTCGAGCGCGACATCCACGGCTACGCCGAGCGCTTCCGCATCCGGCCCGGGCTCACGGGCTACGCACAGGTGAACGGCGAGTACCACACGTCGGCGCCGACCAAGCTCAAGTACGACCTCGCCTACATCTACAACCGCTCGCTCTGGCTCGATCTCAAGATCCTCTCCGAGACCGTGAAGGTGATCCTGACACGGAGAGGGATCTGAGCGTGCCCGGGGAGACGCCCCGGCCGGTCCGCCGGGCGGCAGACGCCCTCCTCACGTTCACGGCCGCCTCGATCCCGCTCTCGACGACCGCGATGGAGGTCGGCATCGCCGCGCTCGGAGCGCTCGCCGTGGCCGCCGTCGTCGGCGGCTGGGGGATCGTACGGCGGACGCCGCTCGACGGCGTCCTCGCCGTCTTCTACGCGACACTCGCCGCCTCGACGATCGCGAGCGGACATCCGCTGCAGGCGATCGGGTGGCTCAAGCTCTGGGTGGTGCTCGCGTACTTCGTCGTCTTCTGGTGGCTCCGCGACCTCCCGCACGCGGCGACGCTCGCCCGCGTGTGCGCGCTCGCCGGCGCGGTCGCGGCCGCCTACGGCATCGCGCAGCACTTCACCGGCATCGACTGGTACCGCGGGCTCCTCGGGCGCCGGACGATGGTGCGCGCGCGGGAGACGGGCGCCACGGGCTACGCGGTGGTCGGGTTCTTCCGGAACTACCTCACGTTCGCCCACACGATGATGTTTCCGTTCGGCTGGGCGGCGGCGGAGGCGCTCGCCAGGGAGGCGGTCGGAATGGTCGCCGCACCGATCCTCGTGCTCGCGATCGTGTTCTCGACCGCGCGAGGTGCCTGGCTCGGGATGCTCGCCGCCGCGTGTGCGCTCGTGGTGCTCGCGCGGCGGGGCCGGGCGGCGATTGCGCTCGCCGGGCTCGCCGTCGCGGCCTGCCTCGC
>CAZLYE010000588.1:0-8517 GCA_964562865.1 uncultured Binatia bacterium (SeqCode)
CGGGATGATCTCCGAGAGCTCCTTCAGGAGCACCGTGACGCGCCGCTCCTGCCCGCCGGTGAGCACGTCGAGCTGGCGACGGATCCCGGCGATCTCGTCCTGCAACGCCTTCACCTGACGCACCTGCGGCGCCATCTCGACGAGCTGGTCGCGCACCTGCCGGCGGAGCAGCTCGTCCTTCACGACCGCGCTGCCGCCCCACACGAGGAGAAGGACGCCGAGGACCGCGACCAGGACGACCGTCGCGAGCGACAGGCCCTCCTCCGAGCGACGCCGGCCCTCCGCGGGCAGCAGGTTGACCCGCACACTGCCCTCGCGGACGGCGTCGAGCGCGGCACCGACCGCGGGCAGGATGGCGGGCTCCGGGTGCTCGAAGAACTCGGGCGGCGCCTCGAGCCGACCCGCCGCGAGGCCCGCGAGGTTCGCCTCGCCGAGCGGCGGCAGCGTGGGGCCCGCGCCGTTGGTCAGCTCCCAGCGGTAGAGCTGGACGTCGTCGGCCGACACGGAGCCGTCCGCGAGCTGGCGCGCGATCGAGCGCGAGAGGTCGGCGGGCGCCGTGACCCGGCTCGCGGGGAGGAGCTGGCTCGCGACCAGCCGGCCGTTCGCCACGAGGGCGATCTCCACCCCTTCCCCGCCGTCGACGAGGAGCCCGACGGGTCCTGCAGCATCGCCGCGACAGAACGCGAGGTAGTCCGCGATGGCGGTCGAGGCGACCACGATGCCGCGCGGCCGGACGAACGCGTCCTCGAGCGCCTCCAGGTGCACCCGCACCACCTCCCGCGGGATGCTCATGATGAGGACCTCCAGCCGGTCCTCCCCGATCGGGCGCGCCGAGTAGTCGAAGTACACCTGGTCGCGTGGGAGCGGCACGAGGTGCTCGACCTCGTACTCGAGCACCTGCGCCAGGTTCTCGCGCGCGGCGATGGGCAGCACGACGCGATTGCACGCGGCCTCCGCGCGCGGCAGACAGAGGTACGCACGCCGGGTGTCGGCGTGGTGCTCCCCGGCGAAGGTGACGACGGCCTGCGCGAGCGCCTGGCGACGCTCCCCCGGACGCGATGCGGGCGGCAGCGGGAAGGTGCGCGCATGCCGGAGCGAGACGGTGAAGAAGCGCTTCACGACGTGCGCGAGCGCCACCTCGTGGGCGCCGACGTAGATGCCGAGCCCGTCGAGGAAGTCCGCGCGGCGGAGGCGCTGTGAGAGCTCGCCGAGCGTCACGAGTCCTCCGCTTCCTTCGTCGGGGCGCCCGGTGGCGCCCCCTCCCAGGGCGCCCGGTCGAGCCAGCGGAGGATTCGGGTGCCCTCGTTCGACTCGCCGCCGATCTCGGCGACGGCCTGCACGCGGGACAGGTTGCGCTCGGCGGCCACGTCACCGCGGGCATCGATGCGGACCACGTTCGGCGCCTGGCCCCCGACGATGAGGGTCGCGATGGTCGGCTGCCCCGCCGCGATGAGCTGAGCCTTCACGAGATCGACGATCGGCTCCCCGTTGGCCTGCTGCGCGAGGAGGTTCTCGGCCGCCTCCTCGTCGATGCCGAGCAGTGCGCGGAGCACTGCAGGCGTCGTCGTCGTGACGTTCACCGTCGCGGGCCCGCTCACCGCGCCGTAGACCGTGAAGACGTCCCGGAGGCCCGGCACGCCGTCGGTCCCGTAGTAGAGCTCCGGCGTGACCCCGCGCACGAGGAGCAGCTCCTCCGGCGAGTCGAAGAACGCGTTCTTCGCGCGGTAGGGCACCTTCTGTTTGAGGTAGTAGTCGCTCTCGGCGCCGTGCGGCCGCGTCATGCTGTCGTGGTCGCGCCAGTCGAGGATCGAGTCGACGACGGTGTCGACCTGCGCGCTCGTGCGGCGATCGAACCCGGTGTCGAGCTTCCCGCTCGCGTTGATGCGCGCCTGGGCGAGGTTCGTGATGACGCGCGTCAGGACGTCGGCCTGGACCCGGTTCAGCGCGATCCGCCCGCCCTCGTCGATCATCCGCACGCTCCATCGGCCGCCGGCGAAGTCCCCCTCGTGCCACTCGCCGTCGGGCGGCACGAGGAGCTCATCGTCGTCGTCGGCATCCGTGTCGAGCCCCTTCGGGGCGGTGTTCGCCCCGGTCGTGGTCGGCGTGCCCTCCTCGCGCTTGCGCTCGGCGTCGAAGATCGCGCGGTTCATCCCCGCGAGCGCGATGTAGTATCCGCGGGTCTCGTCCGCCAGGTTGACGGCCGCCATCGCGTCGTCGCGCATGTAGCGGGCGAAGTCGAGGGCGAGCACCCCGAGGATCATGAAGACCCAGAGGACGAGAAGGAGCGCGATGCCGCGCTCGCGCTTGCGGCGGGGCCTCATTCGTCCTTCTCGGGAGCGTCGGCGTCGCCGCTGTCGCCGTCGCTGTCGTCGTCGGTGTCGGCGAGCTGCTCCGCCTCGTCGCCGAGCTCGTTCCCGGCCTCGCCGTAGAGCGTGGCCATGATGGGGATCTCCTGCCCCCAGGTGTCCACCTCGAGGCCGGGGATGCCGTCGACGACGATGCGGACCGCCGCCGGGAGCGCCTCCTCCTCGTGCGCGTCCCAGTCGGGCCGCCACTCGGGGGCGTCGACGCCGTCGTTCATCATGTACTCGAACTTGAGGCTCCGGAAGCCGTCGAGGAGGACGGCGGAGCGTTCGCCCGGCTTGTCGATCGCGTCCCGTCCGAGGCTGTCGGGCGAGAAGAACGCGCTCTCGGTCAGGACCAGACGTGGCGGGTCGTCCGTCACCTGGTACGCGACGCGGGAGAGCCCGCCGCCGCCCTGCATGCCGGCGCCGGTGATGAACGTCATCGAGGTGGCCGTCCCGAAGAAGAACGGGTAGATGTCCTCGTCGCGATTGCGGGCGGCGTACGGCACGGTGGACTTGATCTGCCGGACCAGCACGTCGCTCGCCACGCGCAGGCGCTGCGCGTTGACGACCGCGATCTCACCCCGCTCCACCGCCCGGATCCCCAGGTGGAACGCGCCGTAGCAGATCGCCGCGACCAGCGCGAGCGCCGTCAGAGCGAGGAGGACCTCGAGGAGTGTGAATCCGCGCGACTCAGTCATTCTCGGGCGCCATACGGAGGCTCTTCACGGTGTAGCTCTTCTGCCCGACACCGTCCTGCCAGGTGACGTCGACCTGGAGGTACCGGAGGGACACCTCCGACTGGACGTCCATCGTCCGCTCGTCGACGCCCTCGTCGGCGCCGGCGTGGCGGACGAGGATGTGGGTCCGGAAGCCCTCGGCGGTGTCCCGCGTCTCCTCGTGATCGCGGATGTCGGGCTGGAAGAGGAGCGCGTCCATGGCGACCCGCGCATGCATCACGGCGCGGCTCTGCCGGCTGGCGCGACTCTGCATGCGGAGGCTCGCGCTGAAGATCTGCAGGCACGAGACGGTCCCGACGCCGAGGATCGCGAGCGCGACGGCGATCTCGAGGAGGGTGAAGCCCCGGCGGTTCATCCGGTCGCGTCTCCGACGCGGACGGTGCCGAGCAGCGGGTCGAGCTGCACGCGGAGGCGGTGCCCCCGACGGTCGTTCCGTCCGGCGATCACCACGTCGGCGCCGCTCGTGCTGCCGTTCGGGAAGAAGATGATCTGCACCACGCCGTTGTCGAAGCCCGTCCCGCCGTGCACGTCCTCGATGACGGCCCGGTCGGTGAGCACCGCCCAGCGCTTCCAGGCCGTCGTGTGGATGCTGTTCTGGAGGGAATCGATGACCAGCTCCTGCGGCTCGCCGAGCGCGACCGCCTCGCCACGGCAGAAGTGCATGGTGGACGCGAGCTGCCGGGCGGCGCGCCGCACCTCGCGGGCTTCGACGCCGCCCTCGATCATCGGCACGGCGAGCGCGCTCCCGAGGGCGATGATGAGGAGCACCACGACCATCTCGACGAGCGTGAAGCCGGCTTCCGTCCCGACGGGGTGCGGTGCTCGCGCACTGCCCCTCTCGCGCCCTCGCACCGCGTCGAGCGGCGCCGGGCTCCCGAGCGCTCCCGGGGGTCCGGGTGCCGAGCGGCGGCGGGACGTCGTCACCCGGTGTCGCCTTCCCAGCTCGTCACGTCGCGGTTGTCTCCGTCGCCGCCCGGGGCGCCGTCCGCGCCGTAGGAGTACACGTCGTAGGGCCGGCCGCCCTCCCCGGGGCTCCGGTAGTAGTACGGGTGATCCCATGGGTCCTTGGGGACGTCCTTCTTGAGGTAGGGGCCGTCCCAACGGTCGACGCCGAAGGGCCGCTGCCGGAGCGCGGCGAGACCCTCCTGCGAGGTCGGGTACCGACCCACGTCGAGCCGGAAGGTGTCGAGCGCTGTGCCGAGCAGCTCGATCTGCGCGCGCGCGCTCGTCACCTTCGCCTTCTCCCCCTGGCGGATGAAGCGCGGCCCGACGAGCGCCATCAGAAGCCCGATGATCACCATCACGACCATCATCTCGATGAGCGTGAACCCGGACTGACCTCCACGAGATCGCATGACCGTACTCCTCACATCGGCAGATCGTTGACGCTGAAGATCGCCGACAGCATGGAAATGACGATGAAGCCGATGCCGAGCCCCATGACGAGGATCATGACGGGCTCCAGCAGGCGGGTGAACTGGTTGATCTTGACGCGCACCTCGCGGTCGAAGTGGTCGGCGATGCGGATCAGCATCTCGTCGAGACGCCCGGTCTCCTCCCCAACCGCGATCATCTGCACGGCAAGCGGCGGGAAGACGCCGGAGCGCGCCAGCGGATCCGCGATCCCGGCTCCCTCGCGCACGCCGACCTCGACCTCGCCGATCGCCCGGCTGATCACGAGGTTGCCGGCGACCTCCTTCACGATGCCGAGCGCCTGCAGCATCGGGACGCCGCTCTTGAGCAGCGTCCCGAGGGTGCGCGCGAGGCTCGCCACCTCCATCTTCCTGAGGAGCGGCCCGACGAGCGCGATGCGCAGCTTCCACTGGTCCCAGCTGTAGCGCCCGCGCGGCGAGCGGATCGAGTAGCGCACCGACCCGACCGCCATCGCGACGAGCCCGATGCCCGCCCACCAGTACCCGCGCAGCAGGTCCGACAGGCCGAGGATCACGCGCGCCTGCAGCGGGAGCGCGCGTCCCATGTCGGTGAACAGCGCCGAGAACTTCGGCAGCACGTAGATGAGCAGCACCAGGATCGACACGCCCATCGCGCAGGTGAGAAGGATCGGGTAGGCGAGCGCGGACCGGACCTCGTCGCGCAGCTGCTGTCCGCGCTCCAGGTACTCCGCGAGCCGCTGCAGCACGAGCTCGAGGAACCCGCCGATCTCGCCCGCGCGGATCATGTTGACGTAGAGCGGCGGGAAGACGCGGTGCTGCCCGAGCGCCTCGGCGAGTGACTTGCCGCCCTGCACGGCGTGCAGCACCTCGGTGAGGATCCGCTTGAACTCCGGGTTGTCCGCGAGCTCCGCGAGCGTCGCGAGGCCCCGGTCGAGCGGCAGGCCCGACGACACGAGCGCGGACAGCTCCTGCGTCATGATGAGCAGGTCCCGACCCTTGACGCGCCGGCGTCCGATCGCCTGGATCTGCGGGAGCGCGACGCGCGGGGCGCGCGCCCGCGACGCCTCGCCGGAGGCGATGTTGATCGGGATCAGCCCGCGATCGTGCAGCCGCGCGACGACCGCCGGCACCTCGGCAGCCTCGACGGTCCCCTCGACGACCTTTCCCTGTGGATCAACCGCGCGGTACTGGAATTGTGCCACCAGAGCTCCTCACACCGCTCGTCCTCCACACCACCGCCCGAGGGCTAAATTGCCGGAAAATCGCCGTATTCATACATCGCGGCCGGGCCGCTTTCAACTTCCGGGGGACACTTCCGCGAGGCGCCACGACAGCGACTTAGACTCCGGATCTGGGCCCGCTCTTCAAGCCGCGATCCCGGCGGGGAGCCGGATCCGCCCGTCCATCGCCGCCGGGGGTTCGAGACCGAGCAGCGCGAGGATCGTCGGCGCCAGGTCGACGATGTCGAGATCGTCGGTCGGCACGCCGGGACGGTCGATGAAGAAGAGCGAGTCGTCGTGCGTGTGCATGCCGGTGAGCGCACTCCGGCCAAAGACCTCCGTCCGCGCGAGCGCGCCCTTCGGGTCGTAGCCGGGCGTGAAGTGGACGACGAGGTCCGGCGCGGAGTCGATCAGGGAGCCGTGGTACAGCTCGTCGCGACGGTAGACGCGGGGCACCGGGTGCCCGCCACCCGGCGCGCCCGGGCTGTCGTCGCGGAGCGCGAGGAGTCCGGCGCGGATGCGCTCGAGCAGCTCCTCTGCCGCCGCATCGTCCACGGTGCCGAGCGGGAAGCGGCCGCGTCGGTGGACGTAGACCCGCCCCGGGTCCAGCACGAACGCCTTCGACGCGGGGTCGACGTCGGCAAGGCCCTTCGGCTTCTCGCTCGTGAAGCGGAGGAGGCCCTGCGCGCGCAGCCACGCGTTCGGGTGGAACTCGCGGTGGATCAGCGTGTGCCCGTGGTCAGCCACGATGAGGAGTGGCGTCCCGCGCGGGAGCGCGTCCACCAGCGCCGCGATGACCTCGTCGAGCCGGCGGTAGAAGTCGAGGAAGCGTGCGTGGTGGGGCGCCGCGGGGTCGGCGTACTGGCTCCAGAAGTAGTGGTGGAGCCGATCGCACTCGGTGATGACCCCGATGAAGAGATCCCACGGCTCCTCGCGGAGGAGCCGGAGGTAGACCCGGCGACGCGCCTCGAGGGTGGCCGCGAGATCCGCGAAGAACGCGTCGGGGCGCTGGTCGGCGTTCAGATAGTCCACGTCGATGCGGTAGCCCTCTTCCCGGAGCCGCGGGAGCAGCGTGGCGGGGTGGACGGCGCGCTCGAGATGCACCGCGACGAAGCCCGACACGAGGAGCCCGTTCAGGGGCCGCGCCGGGTACGTGTTCGGGACGTTCATCACGATCGACCGCTTGCCGGCCCGGCCCGCCACGTCCCAGAGCGTCTCGCTCCGCACGTTCCCGAAGTTCGGGAAGAACATCGTGAGCGTGCCGGGCTTCACGTCCGTGAAGCCGTAGACGCCGTGCTTCCCCGGGTTCTGCCCCGTCATGAAGTTGGTCCACGAGACGCTCGAGATGGTGGGGATCGAGGACCGCATCGGCGCCGCCGTCCCCTTCGCGAGGAGCGCCGCGAGGCCCGGCATCACGCCGCGCGCCGCCAGGTCGCGGACGAGCGGGAGCCCGACCCCGTCGAGCCCGATCACCGCGACCCGCGAGGCCGACTCCGCCCGGGTGCTCTCCCCGCCGCCCCGCCGGAGCCGGTCGAGGATGCCCAGCCTAGACCTCCTCCTGCGTGACGCGGACCACCTCGGCGACCGTCGTGACGCCCGTCCGCACCTTCTGCCAGCCGTCCTCGCGCAGCGTGCGCATGCCCTGCTGCACGGCGGCGTCCTTGATGATGTCGGCCGAGGACCGCTTGAGGATGAGCTGTCGGACGACGTCGGTCACGAGCAGGAGCTCGTAGATTCCCGAGCGGCCGCGGTAACCGGTCTGCGCGCAGTCCTCGCAGCCGCGCCCCTCCCACACCTGCACCTCGCCGCCGTTCGCGCCGGCGATCTCGCGCATCGCCTCCACCGCGAGCTCCGCCGGCTGCCGGCACTTCATGCATACCTTGCGCACCAGCCGCTGGGCGAGGACGCCGAGCAGCGAGGACGCGAGGAGGTAGTCCTCGACGCCCATCTCGAGCAGGCGCGAGACCGCGCCGGCGGCGTCGTTGGTGTGCAGGGTCGAGAAGACGAGGTGCCCGGTCAAGGCGGCCTGGATCGCGATCTCGGCGGTCTCGGCGTCGCGGATCTCGCCGACCATGATGACGTCGGGGTCCTGCCGGACGATCGAGCGGAGCCCGTTGGCGAAGGTGAGCCCGATCTGGGGCTTCACGTGGATCTGGTTCACGCCGAAGAGCTGGTACTCGACTGGATCCTCGATCGTGATGATCTTCTTGTCCGGCGAGTTGATCTTGTCGAGCGCGCCGTACAGCGTGGTGGTCTTGCCGCTGCCGGTCGGTCCCGTCACGAGGATCATGCCGTACGGCTTCGTGATCAGCCGTTCGAACTGCTTCAGCGTGTCGCCCGGGAAGCCGAGCGTGTCGAGGTTCACGACGATGCTCGACCGGTCGAGGATACGGAGCACGACGCTCTCGCCGTAGAGGGTCGGCAGGGTCGAGACGCGAAGGTCGATCTCGCGACCCATGAGGCGCAGCTTGATGCGGCCGTCCTGCGGCAGGCGACGCTCGGCGATGTTCAGCTTCGCCATGATCTTGATGCGCGAGACGATCGCGGCCTGCAGCCGCCGCGCCGGCGCTTCGACGTCGTGCAGCACGCCGTCGATCCGGTAGCGGACCTTCAGCTCGTTCTCGAACGGCTCGATGTGGATGTCGGAGGCACGGCTCTCGACGGCGCGGTTGATCAGGACATTGACGAACCGGATGACCGGCGCCTCGCTGGCGAGGTCGCGGAGGTGGTTGACGTCCTCCTCGTCCGAGCCGAGGTACTCGAGGTTGCCGTCGGTCTCGACCGAGGCCTCCTTGGACTCGTCGTACCCCTCGAGGGC
>CAZLYE010000589.1:0-6580 GCA_964562865.1 uncultured Binatia bacterium (SeqCode)
AAACCTGGACCGCCTGGCGAACGAAGGCCTGACGTTCTTTTCGTTCTATGCCCAGCCGAGCTGCACGCCGGGTCGTGCGGCGGTCCAGACCGGCCGCATCCCCAACCGCAGCGGCATGACCACCGTCGCCTTCCAGGGCCAGGGTGGCGGTCTCCCGGCGGCGGAGTGGACGCTTGCGTCGGTCCTGAAGCAGGCCGGCTACCAGACCTTCTTCACCGGCAAGTGGCATCTCGGCGAGGCGGACTACGCGCTCCCCAATGCCCAGGGGTACGAC
This sequence comes from uncultured Binatia bacterium (SeqCode), assembly GCA_964562865.1. Lineage (GTDB taxonomy): Bacteria > Desulfobacterota > Binatia > DP-6 > DP-6 > CAZLYE01. The sequence goes on from CAZLYE010000589.1 coordinate 275, forward strand.
GAGATGCGATACGTCGGCCTCTATCATCTGAACGCCTACACGTACGGCGATGCGACGTGGTTCCCGGACATGGACCCGAAGCTGCGCGAGATGTTCCTGCGGGTGACGAAGGGAGCCCTCTCCGGCAACGCCGGCGAGAAGGCGAAGGAGGACTTCAAGATCAACGGGCAGTACGACAACACGCCCGACAAGGGCGTCGTCGGCATTCCCTTCTTCGATGCGTACGTCGAGAAGGCCTCGCTCGAATATCTCGACAAGGTCGCCAAGTCCGACAAGCCCTTCTTCATGAGCATCAACTTCATGAAGGTGCACCAGCCGAACCTTCCGGCTCCGGAGTTCGAGCACAAGTCGCTCTCGAAGACGAAGTATGCGGACTCGGTGGTCGAGAACGACACGCGCATCGGCGCGATCCTCGACAAGGTGCGCGCGCTCGGCATCGACAAGAACACGTACGTCTTCTGGACGACGGACAACGGGGCGTGGCAGGACGTGTACCCCGACGCCGGGTACACGCCGTTCCGCGGCACGAAGGGCACCGTGCGCGAGGGCGGCAATCGCGTTCCGTCGATCGCCTGGGGTCCGAAGATCAAGGCCGGCTCAAGGAACTACGACATCGTCGGCGGACTGGACTACATGGCCACCTTCGCCGCGCTCGCCGGCGTGAAGCTGCCGGACAAGGACCGCGAGGGGAAGCCGATCATCTTCGACAGTTACGACATGTCGCCGATCCTCTTCGGCACCGGTAAGTCGGCACGCACCAGCTGGTTCTACTTCACCGAGAACGAGCTGAGCCCCGGCGCGGCGCGCGTCGGCAACTACAAGGCGGTGTTCAACCTGCGCGGGGACGACGGAGCGCCGACCGGCGGGCTGGCGGTGGACTCGAACCTCGGCTGGAAGGGTCCCACGAAGTACGTGGCGACCGTCCCCCAGGTCTTCGACCTCTGGCAGGATCCGCAGGAGCGCTACGACATCTTCATGAACAACTATACGGAGCATACGTGGGTCATGATCACCGTCAGCGAGGCCATCAAGGAGCTGATGAAGACCTACGTGCAGTACCCGCCGCGCAAGCTGCAGAGCTCCTCGTACGACGGCCCCATCGAGATCACCAAGTACGAGCAGTTCCAGTGGCTGCGCGACCAGATGGCGAAGGAAGGCATCGACATCCCGATTCCCACGGGCAACTAGTCCGATCTTTCCCGTCAAGAGCAGCGCGTTCGCGGCGCTGTGCGCGCTCCCGACGCGCTCGTCGACGTCGGTTGGGAACTTGGCCGTGGGCGCGGCATAGCCCTGCCTGCCGGCGTGGTCCATCCCCCGCACCGTGCGAGCCGTTCGAAGCCAAGACCGAGCAGACCCTGGGTTTCGCACCGTTCCGCGGGCGGAGCATCGCCACGGTGCTCGGATCCCTCACGTCATCCCGAGCAGCGCCCGCGCCTCCGCCGTCCGCGGCTGATCGAGCACCTCCGCCGGCGTCCCGCTCTCGACGATGCGACCTCCCGCCAGCACGACGACGCGGTTCGCCACGCGCCGCGCGAAGGCGATCTCGTGCGTCACGATCACCATCGTCTGTCCCGCCGCCGCGAGGTCGCCGACCACCGCGAGCACCTCGTCCACGAGCCGTGGGTCGAGGGCGGACGTCGGCTCGTCGAGCAGCATGACGACCGGCTCCATCGCGAGCGCCCGCGCGATCGCGACACGCTGCTGCTGGCCGCCGGAGAGGCGCTCGGGATAGCCGTCGGCGTGCTCCGCGAGCCCGACGCGCGCGAGCAGCCGGTGGGCGCGCGCCTCGGCGTCGCCCGGCTGGAGCCCGAGCACGCGGCGCGGCGCCTCCATCACGTTCTCGAGCGCCGTGAGATGCGGGAAGAGGTGGAAGGTCTGAAACACCATCCCCACCCGCGTCCGCACCGCCCGCAGCGCGCCCGCGTCCGTCCGCTCGCTCATCCCGGGCGTCAGCACGTGGCCGGCGATGTCGACCGAGCCCGCCGAGAACGGCGTCAGGTAGTTCAGCGCCCGGAGGAGCGTCGTCTTCCCGCTCCCCGACGGCCCGACGACGGCCACCACCTCCCCGCCCTCGACGTCGAGGTCGATGCCGCGGAGGACGTCCGTCCCGCCCCGCCGCGTCCAGAGCCCGCGCACGGCGAGGACGCTCATGCCGGCGCGGGCGCGAGCCGCCGCTCGAGGCGGCGGGCGAGGCGCGACAGCGGATAGCTGAGCGCCAGGTAGAGTCCCGCGCAGAGGAGCCCTGGACCGAGCCAGCCGCGCACGTCGACCGCGGTGATCGTCATCTGCTTGGTCAGCTCCACCACGGTGATCACGGAGACGAGCGACGAGTCCTTCAGGAGCGCGATGAAGTCGTTCGCCACGCCCGGGAGCGCCACCCGGAGCGCCTGCGGGAGGACGATGCGCCGGAGCGCCAGCCAGCGCGACATCCCGAGCGCGAGCGCGGCCTCGGTCTGACCGGCCGGCACGGCCTCGAGCCCGGCCCGGTAGAGCTCGGACTCGTAGGCGGCATAGTTGAGTCCGAGGCCCACCACCGCGGCGGTGAACGCGCCGAGGGTCAGCACGGGCGCCAGGCCGTAGTAGAGGACGTAGAGCTGGAGCAGCACGGGCGTCCCGCGGAAGACCTCCACGTAGACGTCCGCGGCCGCCTGCACGACGCGGCCGCCGTAGCGTCGCGCGACGCTCAGGACGAGGCCGCCGACGATCGCGAGCGCCATCGCGAGCGTGGAGATCACCACCGTGAACCCCGCGCCGCGGAGGAAGAGCGCGAGGTCCCCGAGGCCGAGGCCCGTGCGCAGGCCGCCCTCGGCCGCCGTCGGGACGGCGGCGGCGAGCGCCACCTGGCGGTCGTCCCAGAGGTTCCACCGCTCGAGGATCGCCCGAAGCTCGCCGTCGGCCGTCATCGCGGCCAGGGCCCCGTCGACGGCACCAAGGAGCTCCGGCTGGTCGGGGCGCACGGCGATCGCGTACACACCGTCGCCGACCGTCGCGGCGGTGCGGAGCGTCGGGCGCGGCAGCCCGTAGCGGGCCGCGATGATGTTGTCGAGCACGACCGCCGCGATGCGCCCCCGCTCGAGGTCCATGTACGGCTCCTCGACGCCCTCGTAGTGGACGACGTCGACGCCGTGCACGCCCTCGAGGAGGTCGAGGGCGAGCGAGCCGTCGAGCGTGCCGACGCGCAGTCCACGCAGGTCGGCGAGGCCGTGGACGCCGTCCGTGCCCTGGCGGACGACGACCGTCTCGGTGAAGGCGTAGTAGGGCCGCGTGAAGGCCACCCGCGCCCGGCGCTGGGGCGTCACCTCGATGCCGTTGAGGGCGACGTCGAAGTCGCCGCGCTCGAGCGACGGGATGAGCGTCTGCCAGTCGTTCTGCGCGAACTCGGCCCGGACGCCGAGCCGGCGCGCGAGCCCGTCGGCGATCTCCACCTCGAAGCCCGTGAGCCGGTAGCCCTCCTGGAACACGTAGGGCTCGCCGCCCTGGACGTCGCCGCCCCAGCGGAGCGTTCCGCGTGCCCGGATGCGAGCGACGGGATCATCGGATGGAACTCGGGCGCAGGCCGCGACGAGCGCGGCGAGCGCGATGCCCCGGAGCCACACGAGACCGCTGCCTTTAGCGGACCGTGCCCGGACGAGCAAGAATTTCAATGACGCACGACGGCCGGACCACCCTCGTGCTATGGGGCGCCCATGCGCACATTCACGGGAGCGCTCCTCGCCGTTCTCCTCCTCGCGCGCCTCGCGCCCGCGGGCGACGCGACCGGGGCCTTCGCCCCCTACGAGGACCTCCTCGAGGTCCTCGCCGACCTCACCTGGCACCTGCGCGACGACACGTATCGCTTCCCGCCTCCGAAGGACCCGACCGGCCACGACCTCTACCAGCTCTCGCTCCGCCGGCTCGAGAACTGGGAGAAGCGCTATCCCGGACGTCTCCGCGACGTCACCACGTTCGCGCGCGCCGAGGCGCTCGAGCACCTCGGCGAGTACGCGAAGGCGACAGCCCTCTACGAGCAGGTCGCCGCCCTGCCGTCGGAGCTCGCCGACCGCGCGCGCGAGGCGGCCGACCGGAGCGGGGCCTTCGCCTCCGCCGCGGCGATGCCGGAGGAGGCGGCGGACCTCGACGCCACGCTCACCGCGCTCCGCGCGAAGCTCGACGCCTGGGGCAAGGTGGTCGACCGCTTCACCGGGACGCCGTGGGAGCCCGCGGCGCTCGTCGAGGAGGAGCGCGTCGAGCGCACCGCCGCGGAGCGTGTCTTCGAGCACCGCCGCGCGATCGAGGACGGGACGACGGTCGCCGAGCGCTCGCTCCGCTTCCTCATCCAGAAGCACGCCGACTCGAAGAACCTGCCCGCCCACATCCTGCGCCTGGGCGACCTCTACGCCGATTTGACGCGCGACTACGTCGCCGAGCACGAGCGTCCCCTCGACTTCGACGAGGACGAGTTCACGCACCGGGTGGACCGGGCGCTCGACACGTACCGCAAGGTCGCCACGTGGGACGGTTCGCGCGAGAAGCCGGAGGCGCAGGCACGATTCGCCGCGCTCGACGCCTACAAGACCGCGGTGCTGGCCCGGTATCGATGACGCGACGGACGGGACGTCGGGGCGCCTGCGCGACGGGGCTCGCGCTCAGCCTGCTCTGCCTCGCCGCGGCGGCGCGGGCGGAGGACCTGCTCGCCGAGGCGGTCGAGGCGGACGCCGCCGTCGAGGAGCGCGTGCAGCTCGTCCTCGTCCACCGTCTCTCGGCCGACGCGCCCGCGCTCGCGGGAGACGTCGCGGAGCTCGAGGCACGCGACGAGCAGCGGCTCCGGGCGGGCCTCCCCCGGACCGGCCTGACCGACGACGTCCGCTATCTCGCCGCCGGACTCCTGTACACCCGCGACGCGCGTCGCGAGGCGCTCCGGGCGCTGCTCAAGTCCCACCCCGACGCGATGATCCGTCGCCTCGCCGAGAACCAGCTGGCCATCGACGACGCGCAGGCCGCCGACCAGCTGCTCGCCGACGACCGTCACAACCGGCGCGCGGCGGTGCTGAACGACGCCGTCCGCCCGCTCGGCGTCTTCTCGGGCGGTGCGCTCCTGGCAGCGTTCAATCCGATCCTGCTCGCGGGCAGCGCGGCCGACAGCATCATCACCACGGCGGTGAACCTCTGGCAGTACAACCGTCTCACGTCGCCCGAGCGCGAGGCGCTCGCGCGCTACGAGACCAGCGTGGAGCGCGAACCGATGACGCGCGACGCCCCGGAGATCGCCCGGGCCATCCGGCGTCTCGGGACGAAGCGGGCCGCGACGCTCTGCGACGACACCGTCCACCTGGCGAAGAAGGCGCTCGACGACGACGACCTCGACCACGCCGCGTTCTACGCCAGCTCGGCGGCCCGGACGGACGGGTGCGCCGACGCAGCCGCCCGCCCCGCGGAGAAGGTGGCCGAGGCGCGCGCGCGCCGGGCCGCCCGCGAGGAGGCCGGCCGCTGGCCAGTCGACGACCCGCCGCAGGCGCGCTCGCCCGACGAGCGACAGGACTACGAGGCACTCCTCGTCACGACGGCGCTCGGCGATCCGGGACGGATCGTCGAGGCCGCGAGCCGCTTCCGCGATCGGCACGACGACAGCCCGTACGCGCCGTCCGCGCTCTACGCGATCGCGGTCTCTCGCGACCTGGCAGGCCACCGCGACCAGGGCCGCCAGGCGCTGGCCGAGCTCGCCCGGGATCACCACTCGAGCGCCGGCCGCCACGCGGGCGCACTCCTCGCGAGCGCGGAGTACAGCCGGCTCGAGGCGATCCGAGCGGCCGAGCTGCGCCACACGCGCGATACGGCGCGCTACGTCTTCCTCGGCGGCCGCCTGGACGGCCGCACCGCCGTCTACACGGCGACGCAGTTCGGCGCCGAGGGCATCCGCGCCGCGCAGTCCTACGGCATCTTCAACGTGATCGGCGTGCTGACGCGGGCGTGGCAGGCGTGGCGTCACGACCCCGTCTCGAACCAGGCGATCATCGACCGCGGCGAGGACTTCCTCGCGCACGAGCCGCACTCGCCCGAGGCTCCCCGTGTGCACGCGCGGCTCGCCGACGCCTACGAGCGCGCCGGTGAGTACGATCGCGCCCTGATGCACTACCGCGCGACGTCGGACCCGGATCCGAAACGGATCGCGAAGCTCGAGGGGAAGGTCGCCGACTCGCTCCTCGAGCGCGCCCAGAAGGACGGCGGCGACCCGACCCTCCTCGCCGGCATCGTGCAGCAGTTCGCCGTCACCGGCGCCGCCGACAAGGCGCGGAAGCGACTCCGCGAGCGCCCGGCCGACGGCGAGCT
>CAZLYE010000590.1:0-2656 GCA_964562865.1 uncultured Binatia bacterium (SeqCode)
CGACGCCGTCACGGTAGTACTCCTCGAGCACGCGGCCCGCGCGCCGGAGCTTCGCGACGAGGTCGCCGCGTCCCGACGGGATCTCGAGCCGGATGCGGCTGAGATCGCGCGAGAGCATGTCCTCCATCGCCGCGAGGAGCCCGGGGATCCCCTCCCCTGCGCGCGCCGAGACGAGCGGCGCGTGGGGCTCCCGTCCGGGGACCGCTTCGCCCGCGGGGAGGCGGTCCGACTTGTTCAGCACGAGGAGCGCGGGCACCTCGTCGGCATCGATTTCCGCCAGGACATCCTCGACGATGCGCCGGTGCTCGGGCCAGCTCGGATGCGAGACGTCGACGACCTGGAGCAGCAGATCCGCCGTCCGGACCTGCTCGAGCGTGCTCTTGAACGCTTCGACGAGCTGGTGCGGGAGCTTGTGGATGAACCCGACGGTGTCGGCGAGCGCGACCGTGAGACCGCCAGGCAGCCGGAGCCGCCGGACCGTCGGATCGAGCGTCGCGAACAGGCGGTCCTCGACGAGGACCCCCGCCTGCGTGAGCGCGTTCATGAGGGTCGACTTGCCGGCGTTCGTGTACCCGACGAGCGCGACGGTCGGGATCGGCGCTGCAGTTCGCTCGTTGCGATGGAGCTTCCGCGTCCGCGCGTCGTCTTCGAGGCGTCGGCGGAGCAAGGTGATCCGCTCGCGCACGCGGCGGCGATCGACCTCGAGCTGCGTCTCACCGGGGCCCCGTGTCCCGACGCCGCCGCCGAGACGCGAGAGGTGCGTCCACTGCTTCGTGAGGCGCGGCAGCAGGTACTGGAGCTGCGCGAGCTCGACCTGGAGCTTGCCCTCGGTCGAGCGCGCGCGCTGCGCGAAGATGTCGAGGATGAGCGCGCTCCGGTCGATCACCTTGCAGCCGATGCTCTTCTCGAGGTTCCGCTGCTGCGCCGGCGAGAGCGCGTCGTCGAAGACGACCACGTTGCCGTTCCAGACGCGCACGAGATCCGCGACGTCGGTGACCTTGCCGGCGCCGATGAAGGTCGCGGGGTGGATGCGACGGAGCGCCTGCGAGGTGCGCGCGACGACCTCGAGCCCGGCGGTGTCCGCGAGGCGCGCGAGCTCCTCCATCGACTCGTCGAGGGGGATGCGAGCCTTCGGGAGCTCCACGCCGACGAGGACGGTGCGTTCGGCGGTCGGGGCGGTGCTGTGGAGACGCGTGCTCAACGAAACGATAGCATTCCCGTCCCGACGACCCGCTCGACCGCCTCCACGACCTCGTCCGACGCCGCGACCCGGATCGACGAGGGGACCGCGAGGATGGTTTCGGAGCCGTCCGGACGGATGAGGTGCAGGAACGCCTCGCAGGTGCCGGGATGCCCGGCGAGCGTGCTGCGAAGCTGCTCCAGACCGTCGCGCCCGACCCGGTCGAGCTCGACGTTCACGTGCACCTGGCGAATGGCCTCGGCGCGGGCGGTTGCGAGCGCCATGATCTCGTCGGCGATGATCTGGCAGCGCTCGGGCGAGATGTCGAGGCCGCCGCCGATGACGACGGCTTCGCCCGCCGCGATGGCGACCTCGTGGCGGCGATAGGTGTCCGGCCAGGCGATGACCTCGACCGTACCTTCTTTGTCCTCGAGCGTGAAGGTGGCGTAGCGCTCGCCGCGTTTGGAGTTCCGGAGCCGGATCGAGTTGATCACCCCGCCGATCCGTACGCGCGGCCGCGCCTCGCGGCCCGGACGCTCCGTGCCCGAGGTCGGCAGCTCGGGCCCACGCGTGCGGAGCGTGCCGACGGTGATGTTCGTGAACTTCCGCAGATCCTTGAGATAGCGGTCGAGCGGGTGGCCGGTAATGAAGAAGCCGATCGCCTCGCGCTCGTGGCGGAGCTCCTCCTCGGAGCGCCAGGGCTCGCACGACGGGAGCGGCGGTGGGGTCGTGTCGATCGCCCCGCCCCGCGCGGCCGCGAAGAGGCCGAGCTGCGGGCTCGTCCGCTCCTCGCAGCGGAGCGCCGCCCACCGGAGGGCGTCGTCGAGGGCGGTCCAGAGGCGCGCGCGGTTCCGCTCGATCGAATCGAGCGCGCCGCAGGCGATGAGGCTCTCGAGTACCTTCCGGTTCACGACCTGGCCGCGGACCCGCAGGCAGAAGTCGTGGAGGCTCGTGAACGGACCCGCCTCGTCGCGGGCGGCGATCACGGCCTCGATCGCCTTCGATCCGACGCCCTTCACGGCGCCGAGGCCGAACCGGATCGCGTCGCCGACGACCGTGAAGTCCTCGCGGCTCTCGTTCACGTCGGGCGGGAGGATCGGGATCCCGTGCTCGCGGCACTCGGCGATGTTCTTGAACGTGCTGTCGGCGTCGCCGGCTTCGAGCGAGAGGAGCCCGGCCAGGAACTCCACGCGGTAGTGCGCCTTGAGGTAGGCCGTCTGATACGTGATGACGGCGTACGCGGCCGAGTGGCTCTTGTTGAAGCCGTACGCGGCGAACGTCTCCATCTGGTCGAAGATCGCCTCGGCGAGCGCCGGATCGGCCGTGCCCCGTGCGGCCACGCCGGTGAGGAACGCCTTCCGCTCCTTCGCCATCTCGTCGGCCTTCTTCTTGCCCATCGCGCGGCGGAGGTTGTCGGCGTCGCCGAGCGTGTAGCCGGCGAGCGCCTGCGCGATCTGCATCACCTGCTCCTGGTAG
>CAZLYE010000591.1:0-4206 GCA_964562865.1 uncultured Binatia bacterium (SeqCode)
CGCCGGTGCAGCTCGGCGCCGTGCACGTCCCGATGCTCGTCGCGAACGGCGTGTAGACGCCGGGCACGACCGCGAGCCCGTTGGTGCCGCCGAAGGCGATCACGGGGATGTTGATGTTGCCCGCCTGCGTGAGGTTCTCGATGTCCCGCCGGCCGCGTCCGACGGACAGCGCCGTCGAATCGAGGTTGACGGCCTGGCCGCAGGTCGCGTCGGCCGCGGCCTTCGTCGTGCCGCTGCACGGCGCGCCGACGTTCCCGACGACGCACGTGCCGCTCACCCCGGAGCAGCGGCCGCTGACGCCCGTCACGCTCTGGCCGGCGCTCGGGTAGTACCAGTCGGTGAAGTTCGTCGCGCCCGCCGCGAAGACGTACGGCATGCGGTTGATGTCGGTCACCTCCTTCTCCTGTCCCCAGCGCGACCCGGGCAGCGAGGTCGGCGGCGGGCCGAGGTACGGCACCGCCGAGGCCGGTTGCGGATGGGAGATGTCGAGCCAGGTGAGGAGCCCGTTCACCACCGGGCCGGGCGACCCCACCGAGGTCGCGACGAACGACGCGAGCTGGGCGACGAGGCCGTCGTCGTCGATGAACGTGCCGAGGGCCCCGGCGGTCGTGGCCGGCGGGATGACCACGAGCGTCGCCAGGTCGGGCACCTTGGCGACCGCGTTGTTGCCGGGGGCGCCCTGGTCGACCTGGAAGATCGCCTGCCCGGTCGTGTCGGTGCGGCCCTGGATCGCACCCGGCTCGGCCACGGCGAGGATGCGCGGGTTCAGGATGCCCGGGACGATCGCGTAGGACGTCACGGGCTCGGTGCAGACGGCGGGGGTCTGGCCCGTGCAATCGGTCGCCTCGGTGGCGATCGTGCAGGGCGTCGTGCCGTCGACGCAGCGGGGCGCGTTGTCGCGGACGGCGCCGAAGAGCCCGCCGTCGAACTTCGCCTCGATGCGGTCGAGCGTGTCGCCGGTGAACGCGCCGCCCGCCGACGATCCCCCCCCGCCCTCGAGGAGGACGAGGCCGCGGAGCTTCGTGTAGCCCGGCTGCGCGGGGCCGACGCCGGTCAGGTTGAAATCGGTGGAGGCGTAGCGCGCGGTGAACCCGGTGCCGGCGGAGTGGCCGCCGAGGAACACGTTGTGGTTCCGCACGACGGCGTCGGCCGCGGCGACCACCGCGTCGATGTCGCGCGAGAAGACGAGGTTGGTCCACTCCGCGATGAACGGGACGTCGGCCTGGGTGTCGTAGAAGACCGCGCGCCGGCCGAGGCTCGCGAGCGTCGGGGAGAGCGTGAGGCCGAGCTCGCCGCCGAAGTACCAGTCGAGCGCCGCCTGGGCGTCGCCCTTCAGCTCGGCGAGCATCACGCCGGCGCGGTCCTCGAGCTGGTTCGTGCGGCGGTCGAAGGCCCAGATCTCCAGGACGACCCCCTCTGCGGCGAGCTTTGGGATCAGGTTCTCGGCGAAGATCTTGAAGTCGGTCGCGCCGCCCTCGAAGCCGGGGACGAGGATCAGGACGGCGTCCGGCGCTCGGCCGGGGCGGTGCGCGCGGAAGCGCGTGTAGCGCGCGTTGTTCAGGCTGAAGCTACTGCCGAACTGCGTCACGAGCTTCGGATTCGTCACCGTCACCCCGGCGCTCCCGGGCGTGTGCGCCGGCGCGGCGGCGCTCGGGAGGTCGACCGTCGCGCGCGTCACGCAGCGGAGGTCGTCGGGGACGGCGATGCGGCCGTCGCCGTTGCTGTCGCCCGCGTCGATGCAGTGGGTGGCCGCGGGACAGGCCCTCCGGTGGAGCGTCGCGCCGTCGGTGCAGCGGGCGGCCGTCGTGATCTTGCAGCGGAGCTCGGGGCTCCCCGTCACGCTCACCAGGCACGGAACGCGACCGGCCGACCCGCACGTCGACCGGCGCTCCATGCCGGCGACGGTGCCGCGGCACTGCCGGCGGAGCGACGAACCGGAGACGGCCTGATCGACGACGCTCCGGGCGCACCGCGCGTACGCGCTGTGTGAGGTCGCGCTCGCGCACGGGCAGGCCGCCTCGACCGCGACCCGCACCGCCGCGACGGCGGTCAGGTCCTGCGCGGCGGAGGCGCCGGTGAGGCAGCGGTTGGCAGCCGCAGCCGGATGGGCGGAGATCGCGAGTGCGAGCAGCAGCGGGGCGGCGCGGTAAATGTGCATGCGCGACCGTACCGCGGCCGAGGCCCGCACGTCCAATACATTCTCCTGGCGGGCTTCAGAGCACCCGTGTATGAGACGCATTCGATGGAGCTCCGGCACCTGAGGTACTTCGTCGCGGTCGCCGAGGAGCTCCACTTCGGCCGTGCCGCGGTGCGTCTGGGCATGGCGCAGCCCCCGTTGAGCCATCAGATCCGACGGCTCGAGGAGGAGATCGGGGTGACGCTCCTCGACCGGACGAAGCGCCGCGTCGAGCTGACGCCGGCGGGCCGGACGTTCCTCGCCGACGCCCGCCGCGTGCTCGGGCAGGCGGAGCGCGCGATGCGCACCGCGCAGCAGGCGAGCCGGGGGGAGATCGGTCACCTGGCGATCGGCTTCGTCCCGTCGGCCGACCTCGACGTCCTCCCGCAGGTGCTGAGCGTCTGGGGCGCGCGCTTCCCGAACGTCGACCTCGAGCTGCGCCCGCTCACCCGCTGCCGGCAGGTCGACGCGCTCCGCAACGGCCGGATCCACGTCGGCTTCGTCTTCCTCCCCATCGACGACGAAGGGCTGACCGTCGAGCCCATCCAGCGCCAGCCGCTGGTGGTCGCGCTGCCGGAGCGGCACCCCCTCGCGCGGCATCCCCGCGTGCGGGTCGCGGATCTGCAGGGCGAGCCGCTGATCTCGTTCTCGAGCCGCACCTCGGAGAGCCGCTACGACATGGTCGTGAGCGCGTGCCAGCGCGCGGGCTTCGCCCCGCGGCTGCTCCACGGGACGGACCGCATCCAGACGAACCTCGCGCTCATCGCCGCAGGGCTCGGCGTGACGCTCCTCCCGGCGTCGGTGCGAAACCTGCAGCGGACCGGCGTCGTCTACCGTGCGCTCAAGCCGCCGGTCCCGCACATCGTGATGGCGCTCGCTCACCTGCGCGGGGAGACGTCCCCGATCGTCAGCGCCTTCGTGCAGGTGGTGCGCGAGCTGACGGCGACGCGGATGCGGCCGCAGAGCGCGGTGCGCATCCGCTCGGCGTAGCGGCGATTGCCGTGCGGCCAGCGGCCTGCAAGGACTCGGGCAGAGCCGTGCCGATGACGACGCGCCGCATGCGGGCCGTCGCGGGCCTCGCGTGGCTCGCTCTGCTGGGAACGCCGCGGTCCGCCTGGACCGCGGCGAGCTGTCCGCCCGGGGACTTCGGCGGGTGCAGCGCGCAGTGCGAGGCCGGCGACGGCGGGAGCTGCGAGCGGCTCGCCGCGATCTACCGGGTCGGAACGGTCGGCGTGGCGCGTGACGAGCGACACGCGGTCCAGCTCTACCGCAAGGCCTGCGACCTCGGCTCCACCGACGGCTGCACCTCGCTCCGCCGGATGTACCGCGAGGGGCGCGGGTTCGACGAGGTGGGGCCTCCGAAGCGACCGAAGTAGGACGTCGCCCGTGCGCGGCGGCGGGAGCGGCGGCGGCACCGGGAGCCCGGTCACGACGGCGAGCGCGATCAGCCAGGCGTACCTGCGCTCGACGCCGAGCCGGACCGGAGACGTCGCCACGGCGACGAGCTAGCACCCGCGGACACGAGGCGACTCGGCCCCTCGCCAGGGGAGGCGCCACCCACCACATCGCGCAGGATCGCAATCCTTTCCGGTCGCGCGCGCCCGGTCCAATCTACGCGAAAGTCTGCGAGATCGCAGGGGTCCAAGCCATGCGATCCGGGGGGAAGTGGCACGGATGCTGCTTAGTGCCTAGGAATGCCCGAAGTCGAGTCGCGGCCTGCGCGAGAGAGGCCGGGGTTCACGCCCGTGGCTTGCTCGCACCTTGGTAGTAGCGCGTCGTCGGGCTACCGCGCCGGGGAGCATTATCCTGCAAAATTGCAACTGTGCCCGAACTTCGCGAAAAGACGGCGAACCGCCCTGGCTCGGGCCCTGGCCTTCATCGCCCTGCTCGCCGCGTCAGCGCCTGCATCGGCACATCACAAGCAGACGCCTCCCATAGTCGCGATCTCCGGGGGCGGTGACGTCGGGCTTCCGCGCCTCCCGGCTGGATGGCGCCGCTGCGACATCGTCCTGGACAACTCGCAGCTGAAT
>CAZLYE010000592.1:0-5702 GCA_964562865.1 uncultured Binatia bacterium (SeqCode)
TGCAGCACGACGCCCCCCGGACGGAACCCGTCGCCGCCGTTGGCGGCGAGGTCGAGGTCGCGGGTGATCGCGCCGACCACGAGGGCACGGGGCGGCGCGGCCATCACGGCGCCGCTCGCTGCCGCCGGACGAGCCGCGCCGCGGCGACCGTCCGTGCGCCGGCGCGCGCGCCGACGTAGCGTGCCACGTCGCTCCACACCGCCTCGAAGTCGGCGCGCCCGAACCCGGTCCCCGTTGCGAGCCAGTCGAAGTGCGGCGGGTGGTGGGCCGGGTCGTCGAAGTGTCCGACCACGTCGAGATGATCCCCGCGCACGGCGTGGATCACGTCACCCCAGACCTGCGAGAGCGTCGGGACGAGGCCGTCGTTGTCCCGCGGCCGGGGCAGGTCGCCGTAGGCGTGCTCGAGGGCGTGCGCCTGTGCGCGGCCGAGCGACGGCGGCGCGGTCGCCATCGAGCGCGCGGCGAGCCGGTAGAGGCCCTGGTAGACCGCGTGGCTCGCCTGCGCGGTGGGGTCGAAGCCCGCGGCCATCGCCGACCGGACGCCGGGCGGCCGCGCCCGCGTGACGACGCAGCCGTAGCGTACGCCGCGTCGCATGCGGATCGCCGCGTCGAAGACGTCCATGCCCTCCGGCGTGAGCTGGGTGAGGAGCGCCTGGTCCGTCCGCACGTCCTCGAGCAGCCGGCCGATCACGCGGCGGCGCTGAGCCGAGAAGTCGCCGAGGAGCTGGCCGAACAGCTGATCCAGGAGGGCACTGTTCACGCCGAGGTGCCGGTCGATCCGCGCGAACGCCGCGCCGAGCTTGAGGAGGACGGTGATCGGCGGATGCCCGAAGCGGAGCACGTGGATCGTGCTGAGCGAGAGGAGCTGCAGGAGCCGCTGCCCGAGGAGGCTCGCGAAGAACGACGCGACCGGCGTCCCCCGGTGCGGAGTGGAGACGGTCACGACGGTCCGCACCCGACGCGCGATCCGCTCGACGTCGAGCCGGGTGGGGAGCGAGACCTCCGGGCTCACGAGCAGCCGCGCATCGAGCCCGCCGCTCGAGTGCCCGACGAGGTGAATCGCGCCGTCGCCGGGACGGAGCGTCGCGGCGATGGCGTCGAGCAGACGGGCGGCGCGCGTGCGGAGCGACGAGGTGGGCGGCGTCTTCACCGTGTGCACCCGGGCGTCGACCCCGAGCCGGGCGCAGGCCTCCCCGAGGAACCGGTGGACGTGTCCGAAGTACCGGAGCTCGCCCAGGTTCGTGAAGCCGAAGAAGCCGGGAACCAGGTAGATGCGATCGCTCACCAGCGCGCCTGTGTCACATGCCCTGGCCTCGCAGACAAGCGATAGCGCGCCCCCGGCGCGAAGCGGCAGCGCACCGGCCTATCGGCGTACTGCACCAGGGTTATAATTTGTGGCGATGAACGACCGCCCGCGCGTGGACGAGGGCGGCGGGTCCGTGCTGCAGCCCGACACGCTCCTCGCCTCGCAGTACTTCGACCGTGTCCGCCGGCGCGCCGAGCTCGATCCTGAGCGACGGCTCATGATCGCCGTCCTCGAGGACGCCGTCGACGTCTGCCTGAAGAACGCCGGCGGCACCGACGCGGGACACCGGACGCTCCTCGTCGAGGCGGAGGAGTGGATCGCCGACCGGGACCCGAACTGGCTCTACTCCTTCGAGAACATCTGTGCGGTGCTGGACCTCGAGCCCGACTACATCCGCCGCGGCCTCCGCGCGTGGAAGGAGCGGGAGGGGCGTCCGGCCCGTCCTGCCGCCGCGCCGGAAGGCGCCCTCCGCCGGGCGAGTGGCGGATGATCCCGCTCCGGCGACGTTGACACGGCCGGGCCCGCGGTCAAACCTGCGCGGCGTTCGGGCGATGGAGCACGCCGTGCACGCGACCGCCGACGCCACGCGGGACCCGGTCTGCGGGATGACCGTCGTCCCGGCGCGTGCCCGTGGGACGGCAGAGCACGACGGGCGGACGTACCATTTCTGCAGCACGGGCTGCGCGGACCGGTTCCGTGCGGATCCGGCGCGGTACGTCGCGTCGCGTCCCGCGCCGCCGGCGGCGCCGCCCGGCATCGAGTGGACGTGCCCCATGCACCCGGAGATCGTGCGGCCCGGCCCGGGCTCGTGCCCGATCTGCGGCATGGCGCTCGAGCCGCGCACGCCGACGGGCGACGAGGCGAGCCCCGAGCTCGCCGACATGACGCGGCGCCTCGCGGTGAGCGCGACGCTGACGCTCCCGCTCCTCGCCGCGGCGATGCTCGACATGCTGCCCGGCGCGCCCCTCCGCCACGCCGGCCCGGCCCGTCTCCTCGCGTGGGCGGAGCTCGCGCTCGCCACACCCGTCGTCCTCTGGGGCGGCGCGCCGTTCTTCGCCCGCTGCTGGGCGTCGGTCGTGGGGGCGAGCCCGAACATGTTCACGCTCATCGCGACGGGCATCGGAACCGCTTACGGTTACAGCGTGGTCGCGGTGCTCCTGCCCGGCCTCTTCCCGCCGGCGTTCCGGGGCCACGGCGGCGGGGTCGATCTCTACTTCGAGGCCGCGGCGGTGATCACGACGCTCGTGCTCCTTGGCCAGGTGCTCGAGCTCCGCGCCCGGAGCCGGACCGGCAGCGCGATCCGCGCGCTCCTCGGGCTCGCGCCGCGGACGGCCCGTCGGATCCGCGACGACGGCGGCGAGGAGGACGTTCCGCTCGAGCACGTGCACCCGGGCGACCGACTCCGCGTGCGGCCCGGCGAGAAGGTGCCGGTCGACGGCGTCGTGCTGGAGGGCCGGAGCGCGGTCGACGAGTCGATGATCAGCGGCGAGCCCATCCCGGTCGAGAAGACCGCCGGCGAGCCCGTGACGGGCGGCACCGTCAACGGGACGGGCGCGTTCGTCATGCGGGCGGAGCGCGTCGGGCGCGACACGCTCCTCGCGCAGATCGTGCGGCTGGTGAGCGAGGCGCAGCGGAGCCGCGCGCCGATCCAGCGCGTCGCCGACCGCGTCTCCGCGTGGTTCGTCCCGGCCGTGCTGATCGTCGCCGCGGTCACGTTCGTCGCGTGGGCGGTGCTCGGACCCGAGCCGCGCATGGCCTACGCGCTCGTGAACGCGGTCGCGGTGCTGATCATCGCGTGCCCGTGTGCGCTCGGCCTCGCGACGCCCATGTCGGTGATGGTCGCCGTCGGCCCCGGCGCGACGGCGGGCGTCCGGGTCAAGCGCGCCGAGGCGCTCGAGATCCTCGCACGCGTCGACACGCTCGTGATCGACAAGACGGGGACGCTGACCGAGGGGAAGCCTCGCCTGGCCGCCGTCGTCGCGCTCCCCGGGGTGACGGAGGGAGAGCTCCTCGCGCTCGCGGCTGGCCTGGAGCAGGTGAGCGAGCACCCGCTCGCGGCCGCGGTCGTCGCAGGGGCGCGGGCCCGCGGCGTCGAGCCGCTCCGCACGGAGGAGTTCCGGTCGCTCACCGGGAAGGGCGTCGTCGGGTCGCTCGGCGGGCGCGCGGTCGCGCTCGGGAACCGCACGCTCCTCGACGACCTCGCGATCGACCCGGGAGCGCTCGCCGCCCTGGCCGAGGACCTCCGTCGCGAGGGGCACACCGTGGTCTTCGTCGCGATCGACGGGCGGGCGGCCGGGCTTCTCGGCGTCGCCGACCCGGTGAAGCCCTCCACGCCCGCGGCGATCCGCGCGCTCCACGACGACGGCATCCGCATCGTCGTCGTGACGGGCGACAGCCGGACCACCGCCGAGGCCGTGGCGCGCGCGCTCGGGCTCGACGAGGTGCTGGCCGAGGTGCTCCCCGAGCAGAAGGGCGAGATCGTCGCGCGGCTCGCGGCGGACGGGCGGGTCGTCGCCATGGCCGGCGACGGGGTCAACGACGCGCCGGCACTCGCGCGCGCCCACGTCGGCATCGCGATGGGCACCGGCGCCGACGTCGCGATGGAGGCGGCGTCGGTCACGCTTCTCCGTGGGGACCTGCGAGGAATCGTCCGGGCGCGCCGCCTCGGCCGCGCGACGGTCCGAAACGTCCGGCAGAACCTCTTCCTCGCCTTCGTCTACAACGCCCTCGGCGTACCGCTCGCGGCCGGCGCTCTCTTCCCGCTCTGGGGCGTTCTTCTGAATCCCATGATCGCCAGCGCCGCCATGAGCCTCAGCTCGGTCTCCGTGATCGCAAACGCGCTCCGTCTCCGCTCGGTGTCGCTGTAGTGCGATCAGCCGCACGCGCCGTCCGCGGCGCACATCGGCCCGGCGCTGGACCGAGCGCGTCCCGCGTGATAGCGGCGCGCCGCGGAGGTGGCGGATGGGGCGAGGACGACGGAAGCGGGAGACGAGCGAGCGACGGGAGCCGGGACCGTTCGCGCTCGAGCCGGTCGATCTCCTGGCCGGGCTCGCGCCCGGGCTCGAGCTGCAGGCGGACGACGTGCCCGCGGCGGTCGATCCCGATGCGCCGCTCCCCGCGACCACGACGGTCGCGGAGGCGGGCCGCATGATCCGCGCGGGTGACGGCACGATCCGCCGGCTCATCCGGACGCCCGTCCTCCGGCCGACGGAACGATCGTCACGAGCCGGCGCCGACACCGATCGCGCCGGCGTCCTCCCCCGGACGCGCGAGAAGCCCGGCGAGTAGTTCAGCTCGCGGGCCGCTCATCGTTGTACGGCGGACGAGCGGATCCGTTCGCGCGTGTACGCCGCCCCGCGGCGTCGCGGATGGAAAGCCAGCAACGGCGTGAGCTTGGCGCGCGTGCCGCCGCGGCACGGATATCGCTCCCCTTCCCTGCGGGGAGGGCATCCGATGACACGATCGAACGGCAACCGCACCGAGAAGGCCGCACCGCCGCGCCGCCGCGTGATCGCCGTCGGCAAGCGGGTCGACGGCCGGTGGCAGGTCCGGACGAGCCTCTGGCGCTACCTGGCTACGACCGCGCTGTCCGCGCAGTGAGACGGGCCGCGCGCGCCTCGACCCAGTCGAGCACGCGCGCTTCCAGACAGACGCCGTCGAGCCGGTCGATCTCCTGGACGCCGGTCGGGCTCGTGACGTTCACCTCGGTCACGAGCCCGCCGATCACATCGAGTCCGACGAAGTAGAGCCCGTCGGCCTCGAGCCGCGGCGCCATCCGCCGGCAGATCTCACGGTCGCGCGCGTCGACCGCGGCCCGCTCCACCTGCCCGCCGACGTGGATGTTGCCGCGGTGCTCGTCCTCGCGGGGCACGCGCGCGATCGCGCCGAGCGGCTCGCCCGCGAGCACGATGAGCCGCTTGTCGCCGCTCGTGCGGACGGCGGCGAGATACCGCTGCGCCATCACGAGCCGCGTACCGTTCTGGGTCGAGAGCTCGAGGATGGCGTTCAGGTTGCGGTCGCCGCCGTGAAGATGGAAGACGCCCGCACCGCCGCACCCGTCGAGCGGCTTCACGATCATCTCGCCGCCGAGCGCCTCCATGAACGCCCGGAGACGCGCGGGCTCGGCCGCCACCAGGCTGTCCGGGATCACGTCCGGGAAGTGGAGCGCGTAGAGCTTCTCGTTCGCCTCGCGGAGGCCGCGCGGGTCGTTCACGACCAGCGTGGAGCGGGCGTCGACCAGCCCGAGCACGTGGGTCGCGAAGTAGTACGCCAGGTCGAAGGGCGGGTCCTTCCGCATGAAGACCACGTCGAACCACTCGAGCGCGACCGTGCGCTCCTCGCCGAGCGTGTAGTGCACGTCGGCGCGCCGGACCTGCGCGTGGCGCGTGCGCGCGTG
>CAZLYE010000593.1:0-4076 GCA_964562865.1 uncultured Binatia bacterium (SeqCode)
CGGAGCAGCCCGTCGTCCGGAAGGTGCTCCACGGTCAGATCCTCCACCGGCACGTCCGGACGCCTCAGACCATCGAGCCCGATCGCAGCGCGCCGTTCCGCACGTCCCAGGGGCCGCCCGAACTGGTCCGTGACGACAGCCGTGAAGGCGAGGACGAGTCGGTCCTCGTCCAGGTAGGCGTCGTGAAACGCGACCGGGCGCTCGGTGCGGCGGGTGGCGTCGAGGAGATGCCCGGTGACGCACCCGCCAGCGCCCAGCGCGAGGACCACCGTGGCAACGAGCCTGAAAGCCCTCCTCGAGGACGCTGCCTCCGCGCGCGGAGCGCGCGGCCGAGCGAAGCGAGCGGGGAGTGAGGACCCGTCGGGCTTCGCCCGACGGGGCGAGGGGTGGAACCCCTCGCTGAAATTGGAACGCGTAGCCCGGCCCGGCCGGCGGCACCAGGAACGGACGGAACCGCTCGTCGCCGGCGAGGTAGACCTCGAGGAAGGGGAGCGCGTAGCGGAGCACGCGGTCGTGCGCCTCCGGCTGCGTGAGCGTGGCGGGTGGCGAGCAGTCCGGGCTCGGGAAGCAGCCGTTCGAGAACGCGTAGTGGCCCGCGTTGGCGATCTCGGTGAGGAACTTCGGCGGGAGCGCGTCGGCGTAGGCGGTGCGGATCGCCGGCAGGTTCACGACCGAGTCGATCTGGCCGAGCATGTTCATCGACGGGATGTCGAGCACCGGCATGCCCGCCAGCGCCGGGGCCATTGCGAGCGCCACCTTGAAGCGCGCGTCGAGCGGCACCACGAGGTAGACGGTGAGACCGCCGAAGGAGTGTCCCGACATGCCGATGCGGTTCGCATCGATCGCACCGAGGAAGGGCGACGACGAGTCGGCGTCTGCCGCCAGCATCGCGTCGAGGACGAAGAGGATGTCCTGCGGCCGCTCGATGGCGGACGCGAGCTGGTTCGGCGCCGACCCGCACGCCGGGAAGTCGGAGAGCGTGTTCCCCGGGTGCGGCGGGGCGACCACCACGAAGCCGTACGACGCGAGGCGCTCGGTGAGGAACGTGCTCTGGTTCGGGTAGCCGCACGACCCGTGCGAGAACATGAGGATCGGGTACGGCGCGCCCGAGCCGTCGAGCGGAGCGTCGTCGACGCCGCCGGTGCCCGTGTCGATCGGACTCGATCCCGGCGGCGCGGGGTACCAGATGCTCGTCTGGAGCGCGCGCGGTTGCGTCTCGCACACACCGCTCTGGCAGTCGCCCGCCGTCGAGCAGCGACATCCGGCGCCGTAGGGGGTCGCCGTGCAGGTTCCCGTCCCGCCCGTGCAGTACGTCGCGGCCGACGTCTTGGTGAACGTGATCGTGCGGAAGCCCGGGACGAAGGGGCCGTCCTCACGCACGTCGAGGCAGGTGCTCGCGGTCCAGTCGACGACGTCGGCGCAGTACGTCTCGTCCGCGCAGGCCTCGCTCTGCGCGCGCCCGGTGTCGACGCACCGGGAGGAGAGCTTCGGCTTGCACGAGAGGGGCTCCGCGGCGGAGGCGGTGAAGCGCCCACAGGGCACCTTCGCCGAGCCGCAGGACGCACCGCCGATGATCCCCTTCGCGGTCCGCTTGCACTGGGCGCGCAGCGTCACGCCCGCGAGCGCCGACTTGAGGGTGTCGCGCGCGCAGGAGCGGAAGTCGTGCGGGTTCGTGAAGCTGCCGCACGGGCAGTCGGCGTCGAGGCCCGCGCGGAGCGCGGCGATCGCGCGCTGGTCGGGAAGCTCCGAGGCGCCGGTGAGACAGGCGTCCTGCGCCAGGACGGGGGCGGCCAGGGCGAGCGTCGCGGCCAGGGCGAACGAGGCGATCCGCATGCCTCGGGCATACGGTGCCCCCAGACCGAGTGACAAGCGCTCGATGCGCGAACGGTCGGCCACGGGCGCCGAACGGTCGCCAGTCCATCTCCCGAGCCCGTCGCACGGCCCTCTCTTGACTGCCGCGACCGTGGCATAGCAGAAGGCGCGCACCGATGACGGTCGAGCGCGTCCTCCGGACGGCGACCGAGGCGACGCGCCTGCTCGGCGCGCTCTCCGTCGAGTGGCTCCGCACCGGCCTCGTGTTCAACCCGATCGCGGAGCGGCACCGCGAGGACCCGTACCCGTTCTACCGCCGCCTCCGCACGCGCGATCCGATCCACCGGAGCTGGGCGGCCTACGGCTGGGTCGTGAGCCGCCACCGGGACGTGGTCGAGGTGCTCCGCGACCCGCGCTTCTCCGCCGACGACCGCAACTTCTCCCAGTACCCGCGGCTCCGCGCGCAACGCATCCGCGACGGCCTCGCCGACCCCGACCGGGAGCCGGCGCCCGTCATGCTGCGCATCGACCCGCCCGACCACACGCGGCTCCGGTCGCTCGTCAGCAAGGCGTTCACGCCGCGCGCCGTCGCGCGGCTCCGCCCGCGGATCGAGGAGATCACGACGACGCTCCTCGACGGGCTCGCCGGGCGGGACGGCTTCGACGTCGTCGTGGACTTCGCCGTGCCGCTCCCCGTGACGGTCATCGCCGAGATGCTCGGCATCCCGGCCGAGGATCGCGCCACCTTCAAGCGCTGGTCCGACGTGCTGGTCGGCTTCCTGGACCCGGTGGCGGCGCCGGCCCCGGCCGTCATACGCGCCACCGTGGAGGAGTTCTTCGCGTACGTCGGCCAGATCGCAGGGGAGCGGCGCGCGCGGCCCGCCGACGACCTCCTCTCCGCGCTCGTCGCGGCCGAGGACGCGGGCGAGAAGCTCAGCGAGGAGGAGCTGCACGGGACGGTCGCGCTCCTCCTCGCGGCGGGCAACGAGACGACGACCAACCTGATCGGCAACGGGCTCCTGGCACTCCTGCGCCATCCGGACGAGCTCGCGCGGCTCCGCGGGGACCCCGGGCTGATCGAGTCCGCCGTCGAGGAGCTCCTCCGCTACGACTCGCCCGTCCAGCTGACGGGCCGCATCGCCAGGGAGGACGTCGATTTCCACGGCGCGCGCTTCCGCGCGGGGCAGAACGTCATCCTCCTGCTCGGCGCCGCCAATCGCGACCCGGAGGTCTTTCCCGACCCCGATCGGCTGGATCTCGGGCGGCCCGCTCACGAGCACCTCTCCTTCGGCCTCGGGCACCACTTCTGCCTCGGCGCGCCGCTCGCGCGGCTCGAGGCACAGGTGGCGCTGGGAGAGCTCGTGCGGCGCTTCCCGCGGCTCCGCCTGGTCGATGAGAAGATCCGGTGGGGCCGCTTCTCCTTCCTCCGCGGCCCGCGGGCGCTCCGCGTCCTCGCCTGAGGATCCTCGTCGGGAGGGTCGGCCCGCAGTCGCCAAGATCTCGTCGGCCGCGATCTGTCTGTCGCGCCGCCAGGAGAATGTGGGTCCTGACACTCTTGGAGACGTGGAGGCTTGCACGAGCGCACGAGGTGCCGCCGTGAGCTCGCGATCCTGTCGGTGTCTCGCGGCGGTGCCCGGATCGTCGCGTCGGAGGACGCCGCGTGACGAGGAGCCGTCGGGCGACTCCGCCTCTTCATGCCGTGGCCGATCGAACTCGCTCGCCGCGGAGTCACTCGCGAACGCGCAGGAGTCACCGGGCATGCGGGGCTGCACGATCCTGCGCTGACTCGACTCGTCTCACCTCCAACGGCAGACGCTCGCACCGACCTTCCAGCGCGCCGCTGCGAGTCGCATGACGCAAGATCGGATCTCGACGAGATCCATTCTCGCGGGCGTTTTTCATTGCGCGAAAACGCGCGCGTGTTTTAGAGTCCGCGCGTGAACGTGCGGCTGCGATCGACCGCGGTCATCGCCGGATTTGCGGTGCTGGTGTCGGTGTGGGCGGCGGCGGACCCGGGACCGCTCTCACGCGACCTGAGTCACTACGTGCTGATCGCCGATTCTGCGATGCGGTTCAAGAACTTCACGTTCGTGGTCACGGGCAACGTCGCCGTGAACGATCCCGGCGGTGTGATGAGGTGGGGACGACGGTCGTTCTTCTCGGACGGGACGCAGGTTGCGGCTGACGTCATCGCCCGGATGGGGGCGGGCAACAGCTTCTGGACGCTCTACGGGAACAGCGTCGATCAGGCGGGCCTCGCCGGC
>CAZLYE010000594.1:0-3008 GCA_964562865.1 uncultured Binatia bacterium (SeqCode)
CCGGCGCTGCTCGTCGGTGCGCCAGAGATAGGTGAACTCCTCGGCCACCGACGCCGCCGAGACGAGCTCGGCGATCACGCGGTCCGTCCCGACCGCGACCGCGGCCGCGCCGTCGCCGAGCAGCGGCTCGAGCTCGGACTCGGGCTCCGCGACGCGCACGTCGGCCGCCGTGACGAGCGCCGTGCGGAGGCTCCCCGCGCGCACGCCGTCGAGCGCCAGACGGAGCGCCGTCACGCCCGCCCGGACCGACCCGCCGACGTCCGCGACCGCGACGTCGCGGCGGAGGTCCGCGGCCGTCGCGATGACACTCGCGACCTGTTTCTCGAGGTACGGCGAGCTCGTGCTCGCGAAGTAGAGCGCGTCGTACGCCGCGCTGCCGTCGCCGTCGAGGCAGGCGAGCACCGCGTCGACCCCCATCGTGAGCGCGTCCTCGTCGATGCCCGCGACGGTGCGGGCGCCCGGCGGCACACGCGTGCCCCAGGCCTTGCCGACGAGCGCGCGGTCGAGACGTCGCCGCGGGAAGTACGTCGCGATGCGCGTCACGCCCACCATGGCCGCGCAACATTAGACAAAGAGCGCCCGCGGGGCCAGCGCGCCGTTCGCTTGACCGGTCGCCGGACGCGGGATAGGCGCGGGCCGATGGCCTCGCGGCTCGCCGTCGGCACGGTCGCGCTCTCGGCCGGCGCGCCACGCATCGTCGCGGCGGGCGGTGCGGCCGAGGTCGACACGCTCGCGGCCGCGGAGGGCGCAGATATCGTGGAACTCCGTGCGGACCTCTGGGACGCCCCGTCGGCCGCGGCGCTACCCGACCTGCTGAAGCGCCTCCGCGCCGCGGGACGCCCGGTCATCCTCACCGTGCGCGCCGCCGCCGAGGGAGGCCGCCCGCTCGACGAGGGCCTGCGGCGGGCGCTCTACGCGGCCGGCCTTCCGCACGTCGACGCGATCGACGTGGAGATCGCGTCGACCGCCCTGGCGGCCGAGCTCGTCCCGCGCGCGCGCGCCGACGGTCGCACGGTCATCCTGTCCGCGCACGACCTCCACGCGACGCCGCCGGCCACCGCCCTCCTGGCGCTGGTCGACCGCGCGGCCACGCTCGGCGCCGACGTCGCGAAGCTCGCCACGCACGCGCGCGACCTGGCCGAGCTCCGGACGCTCATCGCGGTGACGCTCGCCGCGGCCGAGCGGGGCATCGTCACGCTCGCGCTCGGACCGGCGGGGCCGCTCTCGCGGGTCGTCCTTCCGGCCGCGGGCTCGCTCCTCACGTACGGCCACGTCGGGCGGCCGACGGCGCCGTCGGGGCAGCTCGCGCTCCGCGAGCTGGTCCCACTCATCCGGCGGTTGTTTTAAGCGAGGGGCTCCGCCCCTCGCCCCGTCGGGCTGAGCCCGACGTGTCCTCACTCCCCGCTCGCTGGCGCTCGGCCGCGCGCGCGGAGGTCGATCTTGGGTCGGACTCTGCGCGGCGTCTACTCGTCGAGTGCCGGCGCCCGCCGCGCGGCCTTCTTCTCGCTGACGGCGCGCTTGGCCTCCAGCATCTTCTCGCGCGCGCGTCGCGAGCGGCGCCGCTTCTGCCGCCGGATGCGCGCGCGCTCCGCCGCTGCGACCGTGGCGATGCCGCGGGCGCGGGCCTCCACCTCGTCGAGGAGGCGCCGGCGGGCGAGGAAGCGGTTCAGCGCCTGGGACCGCTCCTGCTCCGAGCGGATGACGATCCCGGTCGGCACGTGCCGGAGCACCACGCAGGTCGACACCTTGTTGACGTTCTGCCCGCCCCGCCCGCGCGAGCGGACGAACTGCTCCTCCAGGTCGGCCTCCCGGATGCCGAGGGCTGCCATCCGGGCCGCGAGCGCGCGCGCCTTCTCCGGAGAGACGGGGAACACGAGGGCCGGATACCACCCCTCAAGTTTGGCGGCCAGCCAGCCGATACGGTGCCGAGGACCCATGGAGATCCAGGTCGCCGAGCACGGCACGGTCGGGCAGATCATGACGAAGCGGGTGACGTCGCTGTCGCCCCAGAACTCCGTCCTGGAGGCGGTGAACCTGTTCACGGAGTGCGGGTTCCGGCACATCCCGGTCGTCGACGCGGCCGGGAAGCTCGCCGGCGTGCTGTCGGATCGCGACGTCCTCCGAGCCATGATCCGCAACCCGCACTCGGACCGGACGAGCATCGCGAGCATCATGGTGAAGGAGCCGGTCACCGCGAAGCCCGACATGCCGCTGATCGACGTCATCGACGTCGTGATCTTCCACCGCATCGGCTGCCTCCCGATCCTGGACGGCGCCGGGAAGCTCTGCGGCATCGTCACGACGACGGACCTCCTCGGCGCGTTCCACGACCTTCTCCACCGGACGCAGCCCGCGCGGCAGCGAAAGCCGTCGGGCGCCGCCTGACCGTTCTCGTTTCCAGGTCGGCTGCAACCTGCTAGCGTCGGCGCTCGCCCTCGCGGCGAACGGCGCACGCGGCAACGGAGAAGGAAGGGGCCCGGTGGCCCCACCGGTCTTCAAAACCGGCCTGTCCCTCCTGGTGGGGGACGGAAGGTTCGACTCCTTCCCTTCTCCGCCATTCCTCGATTTTCCGCCGCGTCGTTACGAGCTAAGCATTTGCAAATACTGAATTGGCAAATCTGGGCTCAGCCCTGCCTGCGAAAAAGATGTTCCCAACATGTTCCGAGGAGGCGTCCGCGAAGAACCTTCCTTCCCAACCCCTTCGGGGCGTCGGCTGGCCTGCAGCGCACCTCGCCTCACTGCCGAGAGGAGACACGATGCCCGAACATCGACCGCACGCCTCGCTCGATCACATATCGCTCGGCGTCAACGACCTGGGTCGCTCCAAGGTGTTTTACGACGCTGCGCTTGCCCCGCTTGGGCTGGTTCCCCATCTTCAAATTCCGGGTGAGGTGGCCTACGGTCCGCCGAGTGAACACGACCCGGTGGAAGGCTTTGCCTTCTACATCGGCTTCGAGGACCCGGCGACGAAACGTCCCGTAAGTCCGTCTGCGGGCTTCCACGTCGCG
>CAZLYE010000595.1:0-7366 GCA_964562865.1 uncultured Binatia bacterium (SeqCode)
CAAGGGCTTCGTCCAGGCGTGCGGGCCGGTCGCGATGGGCTACTGGACCGGCGACGACATCCCCTTCTACTACGGCCTCGCGAGCACCTTCCCGCTCGCCGACCGCTGGTTCGCCTCCTGCCTGGCCCAGACGTATCCCAACCGCCGCTTCCTGCTCGCCGGCACGGCGGCCGGCATCGTCACCACCTCGGTGGCTTCGCTCGTGGCCCCGCCCCCGCCGAACGGCAACATCATGGAGCGGCTGGACGCCAACGGCATCTCCTGGCTCGACTACTACTCCGACCTCCCGGGCGCCGCGCTCCTGCTCGACTACGCGGCGGCGCACCAGAGCAACTACGTCCCCGTCTCCCAGTTCTTCACCGACGCGGCCGCGGGAACGCTTCCCTCCGTGTCGTTCGTCGATCCCCTCTTCAACTCCGAGGGCTCGGAGGAGAACCCCGACGACATCCGCGTCGGGGAGCAGTTCGCCGCGCAGGTGATCGACGCGGTCCTTCAGAGCCCCGTCTGGCCGCGGACGGTCCTCATCTGGTGCTACGACGAGCACGGCGGCTACTACGACCACGTGAAGCCGCCGCGGGCGATCCTCCCGGACAGCATCCCGCCGGAGATCACGGTGCCTCCGGATCTGCCCGGCGGGTACGACCGCTACGGCTTCCGGGTGCCGGCGGTCGTCGTGTCGCCCTTCGCGAAGCCGAACCACGTCTCCCATCGCGTGCGCGACCACACCGCGATCCTCGGGCTGATCGAGCGCAAGTGGAACCTGCCGGCGTGCACCTACCGCGACGCGAACGCCGACGACCTGCTCGAGTGCCTCGCGCTCGACCGGCCGCCGGCCTTCCTCGAGCCGCCGACGCTGCCGGCGCCGGCGCTCGCGGCGGGCCCGGACACGTGCACGCCCGGCGACCCGGGCGGCCCGATCCCGCCCCCGGGCGCGGTGACCGAGGCGGGCTGGATCGAGCGCCTGAAGAGCGACGAGCTCGCGTTCACTTGAGCCGCCGGCGGCCCGCGCCCTTGACGGCCCCACGATTGCGGGGTCAATAACCAGGCGTGGGTCTGCGCGGAGCCTGCGCCCTCCTCGTCGCCCTCTCAGCGTCGACGGCGGGCGCGGACGGCCCACCCGCGCGCGTCCTGGCATCGTCGGGCAGCGTCGTCGACGACTTCCCGATCGCGCGATTCGTCGGGCCGGGCGCTCCGGCGGACGGACGGGTCATCTTCCGGGGAGTCACGACTGCCCTTCACGTCACGGAGGGCGGGACCGAGCGCACCATCCTTCGCACGGCCGACGCGCTCCCGGCCCAGCTCTCCGGGACGGTCAACGAGATCGTCGACGCGGCCGTGAACAAGCACGGGACGCTCGCCGTGGCGGCGGACGTCAACAGCCCGGGCTCGCCCGACGTGATCCTCCTGCGCGACGGAGGCACGACGACTGCGCTCGCCGTCGACGCCGGAGAGCCCGGGATCGCGGGCGTCGCGATCGACGGCGCAGCCGATCTCCTCTACTGGGGCGGCACGGATGTCTTCCTCCGTCCGGCGGGAGGAACACCCGAGCGGATCGGCGGGCTCGCCGGTCGCAAGCGCTTTCGGCTCCGGCCGCTCCTCGCCGACGGATCGGCGGCGGCATGGCTTGCGACCGGTCCCGGCGCGACGGGCACCGTCTGGTTCTGGTTGCCCGATTCGGGAGCGATCGCCGTTCTGGACGGCCGCCTCAAGTCGATTCCGACGGTCAAGCTGGGACTCGCGCTCGACGCACGTTTCGGTGTCGCGTTCACCGCCCGGACGAGCTCCGCGGACGGAGCGTTCCTGTGGTCGGTAGCGACCCGTACGAGGTCGACCGTGGCGCGCGTCAGCGGCCACGTGGGCGATGCAATCATCACCCGTTTCCTGGGGCCGATCGCGTTCCTCGCCGACGGCACGGTCACGTTTCAGGTGAATCTGCAGCGGGGGACCCGGCCGCACCGCGACCGCGTGCGCGGAAGCTGGGTCCGCGCGAGGGACGGGGCGCTCGAGCTCGCGAGCGCCCCAGTGCTCCCGGAGACGGCCGGGCCGACCCCACGCCTCGAGCGTCGCGGTGCCGTCTTCGCGATCGACCGCGGCGTGACGACGCGCCTCATCGGTCCCGGCGACCGCATCGCTGGTGGGGGCACCGTCGTGTCGGTTGAGACTCACGGCGCACGCGGCGGCAGGGTCGTCGCGGTCGTGACGACGGAGAACGGCGACGAGCGCGTCGTGCGCCGTCGCGGAACGCGGCTGTCCTCCGTAGCGGTGAAGGTTTCAGCGGGAGACGCCCTCGGGGATGGGACGATAGACCTGGCAGGTCGTGAGGTGATCCTCTTGTACGCCGATGCGGTGCTGGGTGGGATGTGGCACCTCGTCCGCCTCGAGCCCCCGCGCCGAGTGTCGCGGAAGGGCTTCGCCGCCGGCGCCGTGACGGTGGGCGGAAGCCGGGCCGTCGTCCTCGGGAGCTTCGGGACATGCGAGGGGATATTCGGCGCCCGCGGCCGACGCCTGCGCCCCCTCGCGATCTTCGGATCGCCGCCGGAATGCGGCACCGACCCGCTGCCGCTCGCCAGCATCGGGACGATCGCGGCGACCGCCGACCAGCTCGTCCTGATCGGAGCTGGGAACGACGGCCGACGGCGACTCTACCGCGTGCTGCCCGGCCGGCTGACGAACCTCGGCACCACGGTCGCGCGCGCCGACGGGACGCCGGTCGAGGTCGAGCCGCTCGATGTGACGCTCGCCGACGATCGCCCTGTGTTCGTCGCTGGAACACCGGAGGACTCGACGGTGAGGCAGCTCTTCCTGGCCGGAGTCCCCGCGACGCGTCTGCTGCGCGAGGGGGACGCGACGCCGGTGGGCAGGCTGCGCTTCGACGGCGACACCGGATTCGCCGCCGGCACCGCGGGCGGCGTCGTGGTCGCGACGTCCGTTCGCGGCGGCGGGGTCCGTCGGGCGCTCGTGGCCCAGGATCTCCCGCGCTGAGTGCGTCCGTCGGTACCCTCCGCGTGCACGATGTGCTAGACGCCGCGCGGAGGTAGCGTGGCGAAGACACGAAAGCCGAAGAAGACCCGGCGGCCGCGTAAGCCGAAGCGTGCGACGAAGGCCAAGGCCACCGCCCGGCGGTCGACGAAGCGCAAGACGAGGTCGAAGGCGCCCCGTCCGAAGGCACGCTCCGCGGCGCGACGGCCGAGCCGGGTCCGACCGCTCGCCCGCGCGGTCACGGCACCGGCTCCGGCACCGGCCCCGGGCGGCCTCCGCGCCGAGGTCGTCCAGGCGCTCCAGCGCGCCGGCTTCGATCCGCCGTCGCCCGCGGTGGTCGACGTGGTGACCGCGGTCGGCGCCGGCTACCGCGAGGGACCGGCGGATGCGCCCGTCGAGCTCGGGTCCACCGCCGATCGTGCGGTCGCGGACGCGTTCGTGGAGTTCTACCGCGTGGGAGTACGGACCGGCGACATCGACCGCCAGACACACCGGCACATCGTGCGCGCGACCGTCGACATGGACATCGCGCAGGCGGGGCCAGAGGGCACGCCCGACGAGGAGCGCGACGCGCTCGCCGCGCTCTGCCTCGGGATCTGGAACCCCGAGACGGACGAGCACGCGAAGCTGAACGCGATCGCCGGGTTCGTCGTCGCGTGGTACCGCGCCGGGCTCGCCTGACGCGCGCCTACCCGAAGACGATCACGCTGCGCGCGGCCGTCCCACGCCGCAGGGCCTCGAGGGCGTCGTTCACCTGCGCGAGCGGCAGGCGGGCGGAGATCATCTCGTCGAGGCGGAGGAGTCCCGTCCGGTAGAGCTCGACGTACCGCGGGATGTCGATGCGGAAGCGGTTGGAGCCCATCATGCAGCCGAGGATCGTCTTCTCCCGGAGGACGACGTCCGCGCCCGGCAGCTCGACGCTCTTTCCCGCCGGGACGACGCCGATCATGACGACCGTCCCGCCCTTGCGCGTCATCCGCACCGCCTGGCGGACCGTCGTCGGGTTCCCGAGCGCCTCGAAGGCGTAGTCGACGCCGCCCGACGTCAGCTCGACGACGGCCGGCACGGGATTGCCCTCCGCGGCGTTCACGACGTCCGTCGCGCCGAGACGCCTCGCCAGATCGAGCTTCCACGCGACCGTGTCGACGGCGATCGTCCTCCCCGCGCCGGCGATCCGGGCGCCCTGGACCACGGCGAGCCCGACGCCCCCGCACCCGATCACCGCCACCGTGCTCCCGGGCGGCACGCGCGCGCGGTTGAAGACCGCCCCGAGGCCCGTCGTGACGCCGCAGCCGATCAGCGCGACGCGGTCGAGCGGCACGTCGGGACGGATCCGGACGAGCGCGTTCTCGTGCACCAGCATGCGCTCGGCAAACGCGCTCAGATGCGCGAACTGGGCGATCGGCTCGCCGTCTCGCGAGATGCGCGGCGGCTCGTCCGCGGCGCGCACGAGCGCCGCGCCGTCGCAGAGGTTCGTGCGCCCAGCGACGCAGTACTCGCATGTGCCGCAAAAGGCGGAGAGGCAGCCGATCACGTGGTCGCCCGGCGCCACGTGCCTCACCTCGCTGCCGACCGCCTCGACGACGCCCGCCGGCTCGTGCCCGAGGACGGTCGGCACCGGATTCGGAAGCGATCCATCGAGGATGTGGAGGTCGCTGTGGCAGACACCCGCGGCGGCGGTCCGGACGAGCACCTCGCGTGGCCCCGGCGCGTCGAGCCGGACGTCCTCGATCCGCAGGGGCTCGCCGATCGCGCGCATCACCGCGGCCTTCATCCGGGGCTCCACGTGATCGGGAGGGCCTCGAGCCCGCGGAGGAAGATCATCGGCCGCCAGCGCGGCCCGCCCGGCGCGAGGGCGAGGCCCGGGAGCCGCTGGAAGACCGTCGCGAGCGCGACGCGCGCCTCGAGGCGCGCGAGCCACGCGCCGAGGCAGTAGTGGATCCCGGCGCCGAACGCGACGTGGCGCTCGGGGTGCCGGCGCACGTCGAGCGTGTCGGGATCCGGGAACTGCCGCGGGTCGCGATTCGCCGAGGCCATGCACGGCACCACCATGTCGCCGCGCCGGATCGTCCGGCCGTGCCACGGGACGTCCTCCGTCGCGATCTTCACGGTCGCGGGCACGGGCCCGTCGTACCGGAGGAGCTCCTCGACGGCCCCGTGGAGGAGCGCGGGATCGGAGCGCACGAGCGCCGCCTGCGCCGGGTGGCGGAGCAGGTGGAGGAGCCCGTTGCCGATCAGGTTGGTGGTGGTCTCGTGGCCGGCGAAGAGGAGGAGGATGCAGTTCGCAACCACCTCGTCGCGCGTCAGCCGGTCGCCCTCGTGCTCCGCACGGAGCATGAGGCTCGTCAGGTCCTCACCGGGACGGCGCTCCCGCTCGCGGAGCAGCGCGCGGAAGTAGTCGACGAGCCCCGCGATCCCCGCGCTCGCCTCCGCGAAGTTGTCGCGCTCGTCGACCGCGCCGCCGAGATACGCCGCCAGCCGATCCGACCAGCGCTTGATCGCCTCGAGATCCTCGGAGGGCACGCCCATCAGCCCGGCGATGACCATGGCGGGCAGCGGGAAGGCCACGTCGCGGATGAAGTCCACCGCACCGCGCCCGACGACGCGGTCGAGGAGCGCGTCGACGGTCGCCTGGATCCGGTCGCGACTCGACTCGAGCTGCTTCGGCGTGAACGAGCTCTGCAGGAGGCCGCGCAGCCGGTCGTGATCCGGCGGATCCCGGAACACGAGCCAGTGCCCGAGCACGTCCGCGACCGCTCGCACCGCGGGGCGCTGGCTCGCGTACCGCTCGTCGATCCGGCGGAAGCGGTCGGAGGAGAACGCCGTCGGCCGGTCGAAGACGGCGACCACGTCCTCGTACCGCGTCACGACCCACGCGGTGAGGCTCTCGCTCCAGTGGAGCGGGTCACGCTCGCGGAGCCAGGCGTAGAGCGGGAACGGGTCCTGGACGTTCCCCCAGGATTTGAGGTCCCGATCCGGCTCGCGGTTGGCCGCCCGCACGCGCCGCGGATACTAGCCCGCGGCGGGTGCGGAGGACCAGGCGTGGTCAGTCCGTATCGCCGACGGAGCTCAGCCGCGGCTGGGGGTAGAGCTCCCGCATCATGTGTTCCTGCGCCTCGTACATCGCGACGACCTGCTTCCAGTCGATGCCGTGCTCGCGGAGCCCGAGCTCCGCGCGCGCGCCGTTGAGCCACGCCTCGGGGCCGAGGAGATACGGAAGGCAGTTGCCGACGGGCGCGATGTCGTCCGGATGCGACCAGCCACCGAAGAAGAGGACGCCGCCCGCGAAGCAGTCGAAGCGGAGCCGCTGCTCGGTGTAGATGCGGTGCGGCGCCGGCGCAGGCTGACGCTCCGGGCGAGGGGGCGGCGCCGGGCGCTTCGCGCGCGCGTCGATCACCATCCCGTCGTCGTCGCCGGTGTCCGGCGCGCCGGGCAGGTGCGTGGCCTCCACGATGAGTCGCGTCTTCACGACGCTGGCGTCGGGTGGCGCCGCCTCCGCGCGGTTCGTGTAGCAGACAGTGCCGCTGGCATCCTTCCAGCGCCACACGTCTTCGGCGTGAGCGATGGAAACGAGCGCGGCGAGCACGAGGAACGCGGCCAGTGTCTTCATCTGTCGGATCTCCTTCTCCGTTCAGACGAGGGCTACAGCGTTCGGAGCGGGACGTCCATACCGGTCCGCCATGCGGGAGCGTAAGGCATCGTCCCGGGCGGTCGGCGGCGGTGCTGACTCGGACCCTTCAGCGGCTTTCGCGTTGCTCCCGGCGCCACTCGCGCGTGTCCTCGAAGCCCGCGTCCTCGATCGTGCGCGGCCGGCGGTCCGCGCGGGCCCGCAGGTGATAGAACTCGACGTAGCCGTCGAGCGCGTGCTGGACCTCGGCTGCCGAGCGCCGAGGGACGCCGGACGGCCGCTCCTGCACGAGATCGCGCCGGTAGCTCGTGTAGACGTAGCTCCCCCACGCGGGCGAGATGGCGCCTGCTTCCATCCGCGGCGCGAGGGCCGTCAGCAGGTCGAAGAGCTCGGGCACGAGCGGGTCGGCCGGCGGCGCATCGAGGAGCTGCCCCGCGACGTTGGCGAGCAGGTCGCGCCGGCGCCCGAGCGCTCCGGTCGGGTCGTCCTCGGCCGCGATGCGAGCGAGCGTGCGGGAATCGTCGGGCAGCCGCAGCTCGGCGATGCCGGCGGGGAGGGGCGGCGGCGGGGCCGTGCATCCCGGCACGAGGAGACAGCAGGCGACCGACGCGACGCGCGCGTTCACGGCGCACCGTGCGGCCGGCGCGCCGCCGGCGCCGGCGGACCGTCGGGGAAGACGAAGACCATCATCTGCGTCGCGTACGCGACGAGGCCGCGCGTCGGATCCCAGAGCGTCATCTCGACCGAGGCGTAGCCGTC